>NZ_JAKGAW010000040.1:0-38323 GCF_021532475.1 Pseudoalteromonas sp. APAL1
ACTCAGCTTTCAAAGTACAAAGCTGAGCTAGAAGGCAAGCTCTATCATGAAATAGGTCGTTTTGAAAAATCCACTGGAATTTGTTCGGAGTGCGGGCAACGCCATGTTTTAACATTGAATGATAGGCGTTTTACTTGTACGGCTTGCGGAGCGTATCAAAGCCGCGATCTAGCTGCTGCTAAAAGCATAGCTAGTACAGGTGAATTAGATATAATTGCGGCTGGAATCGTCGCAAGGGTAACACCCGCATCTCAGCAGAAACAATCTGTTAAAATGAAAGTCTTCGAATTATCGAAGTTGGATTTTGGATCTGAGAAAAAAGAAGCTGCCTAGCCGTTAAGCTAGACTGTAGAAGCCCTGTGAACAAAGTGAACCGATGTCGCTGGGTAGTTCACTGTGCCTTTATCTTTCATAGTCACATTAGCTTCAAGCCAGAATGAATCACTTTTATCTTCTATAGGTATGCCCTTTAGATTGATTCGCTCCCACGTTATCGAATTATCTAATAACATTTCATCCATTAATGAGCGACCTACATAACCCAGTGCATTCGCAAAAATAGCTCGTGTAAACATTGCCTTCTCATGGTCTTGAGTGCTCGTAATGTTCTCAATTGGTAATATTCTGAAAATGCAGGTTAAATAGCTTCGGCATAAGTTAAGGGCATCTTCGTATTGAGCTTCATCAGTTATTTGTTTTGATGCAGTGCTATTTGTTAAGTTTAAGAACTTTTGCATCATTGTAGTGAATTGTTGGAATGTCCAAATATGACCCGCTTTTATTTTTCCATGGAGAGCAATTTTGCTTTTTAGCTTATAGGAATCTACTTGTAGTTCTAAACAGTCATTCATTAAACGACTTAACACAGAGCTATTGTCAAAATGCTTACTGATAGAAGAGTTCGGCTTAGTTAACTTCACATGATAGTCTGCAAAAAGTTGTCGAATAATTTGTACGGCTTTTGGGGTAGATAGACTTTCTGTTTGCGTTACTATTAATTTGAAACTAATAGTATGTTCTTCAAATTCTGCATTGCTTTCATCAGATAATAACCAATCAATGAATGCTTGTCGGCCTTGTCCGTCTGCTATAAATCTATCTGCATTCTTTTCTAAGGTCGCTTCAATTATCAGCTTATTACCAACAGTTACTGAGTTTTTAAAGAGAGGGAGTTAGCAAAAAGCGTTATATTTGGGAATACAGTCCCTTGGGATGTAGTCCAGTACTGCTTTAATCCATTTACTCGCTTTGTATCTACGTCACGTTGCTTCTTATCTACTTCCCCAATTTCCTCAGAGCCTTTCTCTGCTTTAAAGTGATCCACCAGCTCTTTAAAAGTCATGACACCTTCGTAACATTGAACGCCTCGTTGCTCAATACCTTCTTTACTTTTAAAAAGCACTACATGAAGAGGCTTGTTACAGGGTGAAGTAATAGTCTCGTTTTGATTATTCATTTCGGTTCTCTTTATGTTTCGATTAAGACCATAGTAAGTCCGATTCCATAACGCGCACTTTTGAAATAATTAACCTCGAATAAGTGGCGAATTCACCCTGAATAATTTGAGTCAACTTCATGTAACTGTCTGACTAAGAATAGTTTTTTGTGTTTTTTAGGCTGGCGAATATTTTAGGTTTTCTATTGTTGATTAAGGTTAGCTTTATATTTTTTCGAGTTAATATTTTGGCGAATTCACCCTGAATAATTAAGTGTAAATATATTTTAGTTATTGTTCTGTATGACTTTTTTTAAAAAATAATCGTGGAGAATATTTAGTTATCATTTCAATCAAAGCGCGTTCTATATCCTATGTGACCATAGTTACAAAATTTAAGTTGGAGTGTGAAGTGAGTGTTTTCAAAGTTAATCCAATAGACATCATTGATAGCGTTGTTGTTGGAACAGTTAACCAAGTAAGTAGAGAGAAATTAGTTGCTCAAGCCTTTTCTTCATCTGTAGCTGATATAAGAGCTCTAATTGAAAATGAGCGAGCAATAATTACTTCTTTATGTTCTTTTGGGAAAGACTCGACAGCTACATTGCTAATTGTGATGGAGGCTTATCGCCAAGCTATTGCAGCAAAAACCATTGAACCAGAACGCCCATTGATCGTATCGACAGTTAATACAAAAGCAGAAGCGATACCTATGCAAATGTTTGTTAACTATGCCAGTAAGAGAATGCTTGAATATGCTAAGTCTGTAGGTATCAATATTCAGTTTAAATTAGTCCAACCTTCATTGAACAATGAATTCTTCATTAGGTACGTTGGTGGCCAGAAAATTCCAGCAACACCAACTCGCTCTGGTGATTGTTCAGTAATTTTAAGGTTAACCCAAACGAACACTTTGTTAACTCTCTTGTAGAGTCTATTAGGCACTCAAAGAAATATGGCAATTATGCCAGTTCACCAATTATTTCTTGCTTAGGTTCTAGGGAAAAATAGTCTTCGCGTAGGTCAAAGAATATGGAGCGACACAATCTAAAAGGTAAGTCTGCAGAAGATTTAATGAACTCAATGACATCACAGTCTATTGGAAACTCAAAAGTCTACAATTATGCTCCAATTCGTGACTGGGAGACTGATGATGTATTTCTTTTGCTGAGCTTGGCTGGTTCAAAACCACTACAAAGATCTTGCTATGACATACTAGGTTTCTTATCAAACTTTGGTCTTTTAATCGAGATATACGGTAATGGTACAAGTGAGACTTGCGAAATTGCTACAGGTCAAAGTGGTGGGGCAGGTTGCAATGGCAAAGCACGCTACGGGTGTTCTATTTGTACTATCGTTTCAAAGCAAGATAAAACAGCTACTAACCTTGCAAAGTTGAAACGTTGGGAAGTGCTTGGTGTAGAAAATACATTAAGGCTAAGAGATCGGCTATTTAGAATTAGCTCTAACATGAGTGAGCGAGCTCTCCACGCTCGGGCGTTTGATCCTGTAGGGTATAATCGTGTTGCTTTGCAACCGAATACTTTAAAACCCAAGCATTTAGATAAAATTGTAAGGTACGCCTGCCAGCTAACACAAGAGAGCATTGCTCATTCAGAGCGTTTCAAATCTTTAGTAGAGCAGGGGAGAGAAGCTGAGCATGAAGGTGTTCAGTGTATTCAAAACGATGTAACTCTACCCCCTAAAATAAAGAAAGCTTTTTTAGAAATGTATACAGAAGCCTTACTAAACCCTCAGAACCTTAATTACTACTTTAGTGAAGTACATGCCGTACTTTTATCTTTTCGGTGGTCTTTGGATGGTATCGGAGCAGCACCATTTAGGCCTTTAGCTATTTGGAAACAGATTGAGCAAGGAAAAGGGTGGATACCATACCCAAAATTGAATAGTGAGATGAGTGACGCTGATATCGGTAAAATTCAAGGTTATGAGGCTTTATCTGAAGCTGTGATGATGCCAGTGTTAAGAGATGAAGACGCCCATAAGCATGTATTTGATCACGTATCATTGATAGACCTTTGGACCCGCCCTTTAGATGCAAGTGATATTTTTGATGAAGATATGAATTGTAGTATCAAAAGAGGCTCAGACCATTCCGCTAATGTCACGGCTATTTATGACCTCAATATTTCAGTAGGTAAATTAGATGGCGCTTTATCGACAGCACTGACGGTTGATGGTGTAGTTTCTTTACACAAACCAACAATCAAAAAGGTTCTATTTGAAGGAAAGGTTGTCTCTGGGAAGCTTTTAGAGCTGATATTGAATACTGGATTAGAGAATGAAGTTGATAGTTACTGTATTCAAAAGTTCGAAAGTCTTTTGGTGTCGGTACCAGACTTTGAGCTTAATTTTGAAATGTTTAACAACCTTGTTGGTGAGAGAAAGTTAACTCGTAGCTTAAAGTACTTTGAGAAAACCAATTTAATTACCGGATACAGTGAAAGCGCTAGAAAAGTACCTGCAAAAATCAATTTTACTCAACGAGTATCTAAGGTTAATAGAAAAAAAATATCACGTGGCAATACAAGAATGGTGTTTTATCCATTAAGTGTAGATAGCCGGTATCATCAAGCACATAAACAGGAAAAAGAGATGTTCAAGCTTTGCTTTGATACTCATACGCAAAAGCTGATATCCATGCATGATAAAGACTTCCTGAACAGTGATGAAGCGCGAGAAAATATCTTCATCTCACAAGAAACCGTAGCTTGCTGGAAAGAAGCTGGTGGACTTGATAGGGCGCTTGAGCTGCATAACGACTATATGCATAGATTAATTAAGTACCGCCATATTCGAAAGTCTAATAAATATGACGTTAGAAAGTACCCAGGCACGCAAGCTGCTGAGCTTTTGATTACAGAGGGTGGTGTTACTATTGAGCGAAAGTATCTATCTCAATTTCAATTTTTGCTAAAGCGTACTCAAGTAATGGATTCACTTTCTATGTTTAAGTACCAATCAATGCCAATTGACGTAGTCAAAGCCTCTGAAGGCGCTATAGCTATGAGCCAGCATAGAAGAGATAAAGCTGAGGTTCTTGACGTTATCCGTAAGTACAGAAACCAGCAAAGGGGAAATGTTAGATCAAACCTCCTAAGTTTTGACGTTAACATTGACGGAACTCTTAACGCTCTAGATGAAAGTGTAAGCATCGTAATCAATGAATCAATTCATAAGCAAAACCTACATCTTCTTAAAGCTGAGTTTAATACTCATTTAGTATCAATAAGTGATAGAAGTAATGCTGCAAAGCTTTGGCTTATGATGCATTTTGATGGAGTGAGCAAAATAGAAGACTTGTTTAGCAGAATTATGACCAGCAAGGACGTTAGTTTGGTCAATAACAATCCTAAATTAAAAGTTCAATTAACCACAAAAGCCATCAAACGATTAAAGAAAATCAATAAAAGGATTTTAGAGGCACAACAAGTTTGGCAGCCTGCTTTAGTAGCTTTAGCAGAATTCAATAACATGACCTTTAGAGACAAAGGGTCTGCTAAGTCCGAGTTCTCTCGTTTAGTTCATGGCGCTATTCGTTCTAATGTAGATAAATGGGTGTTAAATGAATGGAACCCGCAACTTGATACGCTCCTAAGCGCGTTTCAATCAGCTCAAAAGAATATTAATAGTACAACTACTTTGTTTAATGATGTAGTTACAACCATCAACAAGGTCAGTGATACCGGGGCACATAAGGTGGTAGCAAAAATGACTTTTGCCCAAAGGCTGGCATTGTTAAGTTAATTTTTCAAAATGAGCGCAAAATTCATCTGTTGATATTGTCGAAAAATCTTCAATTATAAAAGGTTTGAAAATGGCATCGACAGAAAAAGCAGCTGAATTAATGTTAGAGACAGGGGAGTTTTATACGGCCCAATCCCTCGGAAAAGCACTTTCTATTTCAGCAAATAAAGCGAGCGCACTCCTATATAACATCCGTACAACCAATAAATATAAGACGGTTGATACTGGTGTCCCTAATCGTACCGTAAAGGTGGTATCTATCTATGGTCGAAAATCCAGTATGAGAAGCTTGCAAAACCAGGCTTTGCTGTTTGCTAGACCACCTATGCTTGCAAATAAATGAACTGTTTGGAGGACCTTATGTTATCAGTTAATGACGCAGCTGAATTAATGCTCGAAAATGGTGGGTACTTCACAGCAAAAAAACTTGCTAAGCACTTTGATGTAAGTACCCGTAGAGCTTCAAGTTGGTTGGGGGTTATCAAGAGTGATGTTAAATATCGTACAGCAAATTGGGGGGAGTCAACTAAGTTGGTAGGAATTGGTTATCGAACCGTTTCTTTGTCAGAGTTACAGAAAAAAGCATTAATGTTTAAAAGGCCAAGAATTTAACTTAACTAGTAATAATTTCTCAAAGATTAAGCAATGTTCTTTTGTTATGATAACTCTGCATTTTCACACATAGTATCTTTAGATTGGTAAAATTATAATATTTTGACTAATTTAGTTATAGTTTTATCTAATTATTGATTTTTATTACACAAACTTTGAGTTGACTCTTAAGGGAAACACCCCAGATGTGGTTTACAAATAAAAAGTTGTTATCTGAAATTGCTTATCTTAAAGAGCAAACTGCCGAGTATGAAAATATTAAGCAGGAACTGAAAGAAGAGATGTTGTATTTTTTATTAAGTAAAAGTGGGCATATCTTAGAAGCAAATCATCGTTTTGCTGCGGCAATCGAAATTGAAGTTGAGGATCTAAAAGGGGCAAGCATTGAAAGTTTGATCTTAAAAAAGTCATTAAATAAACCTCATACACAAAAATTCTTGTCAGCACTTAAGAAAACTAACCATTGGCATGGTGCTTTACAGTTAAAAACGAAAACTAATAGAGAGTTGTGGCTTAGAAGCATTGTTCAACCTGTAAATGAAGATATAGCTATTTTCTCATCTGAGCTCACTCGCACTATCTCTCATTCGAGAGAGAAAGAAGATATGCTTGCTGCTCTTAGTCGTTCATCTGCTGTAATCGAGTTTACTCTAGATGGAATAATTCTGAGTGCTAACGATAATTTTTTAAATGCAATGGGGTACTCTAAAAGCCAAATACTAGGTAAGCACCATAGTATCTTTTGCGATCCAGAAGAGGCAAATTCAAATTCTTACAAAGAGTTTTGGTCAGAGTTAAAGGGGGGCGCTTTATCTCTGACCGCTTTAAAAGAATAGATAGTTATGGCAATGAAGTATGGCTTGAAGCTTCTTATAACCCTATTCATGATGAAAATGGAGATTTATATAAAGTTGCTAAGTTCGCGACTGTCATTACAGAACAAATGAGAAGAGAGCAAGCTATTTCAGAAACAGCTGGCATTGCTTACGATATCTCAAAACAAACTGACTCTGATGCAGAAAGTGGTTTAGGTGTTGTAAAGCAAACTATCTCAACTATGAATGCGCTTTCTAAGAAACTTGAAACTGCGAGCGAAGGCATTAATAAACTTGATGTACAATCAGCAAAAGTGTCTCAGTTGGTTGAAAGTATTAAAGGAATAGCAGATCAAACAAACTTATTAGCACTTAATGCTGCAATAGAGGCTGCAAGAGCGGGTGAGCAAGGACGTGGTTTTTCAGTTGTCGCAGACGAAGTAAGACAATTAGCATCAAGAACGAGCTTAGCTACAGAGCAGATAATTAGTGTGGTTGCAGAAAACAAAGTACTCACTCAGGACGCTGTAACCCAAATTGAAGCTAGTTTAGTTGAAGCCAAAGATGCTTTGGATTTATCTAATAGTGCAGGTAATGTAATCGATGACATTCAAAAAGGCGCAAAAGAAGTCGTTGAGGCTGTAGGTCAATTTAAAACAAACCTTTAATTTAGCTATCACAACTTGAGAGAGACTGAACAATGTGACTAAATCAAGTCAGTCTCTCAGTTATAAATTTTTCTATCGAGTATTGCAAAGCAAGCAACAATGCTTACATCCATCAACATTTGAATATTTGGTTTTTGCTTTCTCTAATGCATCTTTGCAACTATGAAAGAAACCTAAATCAGTGCGGTCTTTTATCAAGTTGAAGTACGGGCATGACTCTGTATGTACTTAATGTTCACCTGTGTTTTGGGCGTTATCGTTAATGTAATAATGTTTCAAAATACCTTCCTAAATTATCCATTTTGTTTTATTACATAGTTAATAGTATTACTTACACATTAATTAAAAACTAGCTAATAATTACAAAGAACCAGTTTAATATACAAAAAAATAATATTTTAAGACTAATAAAAAAGTGTGTCGCAAATTTACTGTTTTAGCGTTATTGTTAGTAGGTACAAAGTATTGAGGGGAACCCTAAATGGACAATTGCAGTGTTCTAATCATTGATGATGAAGAAATTAATACCTTACAGCTGGAGCATGCTTTAGAAGGAATTGGAGATATTTCAACTTCTAACAACAGCTCTGAAGCAATACTGCTGATTGAAAAAATTAGACCAGACATTTTGATTCTTGATTTAGAAATGCCTAAAGTCAGTGGTTTTGACATTTTAGAAGTGATACAGCAAAAGCCTACTTTGGCACATATTAGAACTGTTGTCATTACGTCTCACAGCGATCCTGCGATTGAAGAAAAAGCCTTATCTTTAGGCGCGATAGACTTTATTTCTAAACCGCTAAACCTCAGACTCTGTCGAATACGTATTGAAAATCATATAAAAATCAGAACGCAAGAAAAGGTATTACAGCTAACACAAGAAGAACTATTTGCTGAAAAAGAGCAGTTGAAAATTACGATAGATTCGATTGCAGATGCAGTTATTTCTACTGATAAAAACGCAAATATTGTGTATATGAACCCTGTAGCGCAAAGACTTACAGGGTGGTCACAAACAGCGGCGAAAGGTCGCCATATTGAAGAGGTGATGAAGTTAGTCGATGCTACGACCAAAGCCTCATCAATTAACCCATTAGTCGTTGCATTAAATGAAAATAGACCAGTTGCTATGGCATTAAATACGCAATTGGTTAGTAAGCAAGGAATTGAACATCGAGTTGAAGACAGCGCAGCTCCAATTCTTGATAGCAATCGTAACCAATGCGGCGCTGTTATGGTATTTCAAGATGTGAGCGAAGCCTTAGCTATGTCGATGCAGATGACATATCTATCTCATCATGACCAATTAACATCATTACCAAATCGAGTATTACTTCACGATAGACTCACGCAGGGTATTGCCAGAGCTGCTTTTAATGACACTAAGTTAAGCTTGATGTTACTTGATCTAGATAAGTTTAAGTTTATTAATGATGCCTTAGGTCATCATATCGGTGATGAGATTATTGCACATATTGGTCACAGCTTGGACCGATTCGCATGTAACGATATTACAGTCGCTCGTGTTGGGGGAGATGAATTTGCACTCGTTGTTCCTCACTCGGCTAATTCTTTAAGTTTAGAGCCACTGGTTAATCAAGTTCTTAATGTTATTGGTAAGCCTTTCAGGTCAGGTGGTGAACAGCATGTTCTTTCAGCAAGTTTAGGCATAAGTGTGTACCCTGATGATGCATCAAGTGTAGAAGAAATGCTTCGCCATGCAGACTCCGCAATGTACAAAGCAAAAAACGAATCTGCTAATAGTTACTTCTATTTTAGTGATGATTTACGGGTTGAAATGAATAGGCGTCTTGAGGTCGGAAATAAACTTAGAAAGGCATTAGATGAAAATGATCTCGACGTTCATTATCAACCTAAATATGATTTAAACACTGACACACTGATTGGTGTAGAAAGCTTAGTTCGTTTAAAAGATGGACAAGGTGGCTTTATTTCTCCTGTTCACTTTATTGAATATGCAGAAGAAACGGGGCTTATTTTTCGCTTAGGAGAACAAGTTCTTGAAAAGAGTTGTATTGCAGCGAAAACTTGGCTTGATAAAGGTCTGCCTATTAAAGTAGCAGTAAATATATCTGCTAAACAATTCACAGATACTAAACTTGTAGATACTGTTGCCGAAATTCTTGAAAGAACCCAATTACCAAGTCGTTATTTAGAGTTAGAAGTGACAGAGTCGGCCTTAATTGAAAACTTTGATTATACTGTAAGTCAATTAAAACTTATCTCTGGTATGGGGGTCAGTATTGCTCTTGACGACTTTGGAACTGGATATTCCAGTCTTTCATACTTAAGATTGTTCCCAATAGATATACTAAAAATAGATCAGTCTTTTGTTCGTGATATGCTTGATGATGCTCAAGCATTTAATATTGTTACTACTATAATTGAACTAGCTCACTCTTTAAAACTCCAAATTGTGGCTGAAGGGATTGAAACTTTAGAGCAAAAAGATCGACTGCAAGAGCTTGGTTGTCAAATTGGTCAAGGTTATTTACTAAGTAAACCATTGAGATTCGACAACGCTGATAAACTAATTCAAACCAGTAAAGCTGAAGGAATATTATGCCCTTAAGTTTAAAACCATTATCACAATGTAAAGTATTCATTGTTGATGATGATGAGATGGTAAGGCTAAGTTTAGGTGTTATTTTAGAAGAGCATTTTGCTGTTGATGCATACTCTTCTGGTCAGGCTGTTTTAGAAGCCTGTGAGGATTTACTTCCTGATTTGATTTTACTAGATATTAATTTACCGGATATAAGTGGTCTGGATATTTGTAGGCGACTTAAGGCTAAAGCTACATTCGAAAATATCCCAATAATTTTCATCACTTCGACTTACGACACGGAATACCAAAATGCATGCTGGGAAGCTGGTGCTTCTGATTTTATTGGTAAACCTATTACTGCATCGACATTGATACACCGCACGAAAAATCATTTAGAGAATAAGCTTCGATTAGAAAAACTATTACAGCTTACTTATAAAGATTCGTTGACAGGCTTATTTAACCGTCACTATTTGGATTTAGAAGTTGCAAACGTTTTTAAACAGACTTCAAGAGAGAGGAAACCGTTCAGCTTGCTAATGCTGGATATCGACTACTTTAAATTATACAACGATCAATACGGGCATCCGCAAGGAGATGCTTGCCTAAAAATAATTGCTGATGTTATTGAGCGATCTATTCAAAGACCTCAAGATATAGCAATACGATATGGTGGCGAGGAGTTTCTTGTCATACTGCCATTCACTGACTTCGACGGCGTTAAATTCATATGTGATCGTATTTCAGCAGAGCTTGAGGCAATTAATATCCCACATTTTAAGTCTTTATGGGGCCGCGCTACTGTTAGTATCGGTGGGGTTATCTATGAGCACCAAAATAATGTGAGCTTAGGCGAGTTGATTAGTTGCGCAGATAAAGCGCTTTATACGGCTAAGTCTGATGGGCGAAATTGCTTTAGGCTAAGCTTTTGTGATTGATTTTGGATTTTTCTTACTACTTTTTGTAGAAACCTCAGGAACATAGTCTATACTTTTGAGACTGTTAACTTACCAAGATATACAATGGAACATTCTCAAAAGCGTCGAGATTTTCTAAAAACACTCGGTGTTGGTGCTGTGGCATCATCACTTGCGTTTAAAGCCCCCTATGTTTTTGCAAAGAACAAAGTAACCCTTCGTGTAATGGGAACACATGTTACGTTGCAAGAAGAGCTTAGACAGAGAGCAATGCGCGAGCTAGGTATAAACATCGAGTTTACGCCTATGGGGAGTGCCGCCGTTTTACAAAAAGCAGCAGCAGACCCTAGTTCTTTTGATTTGTTTGAGCAATGGTCTGACTCTATTAATATTTTGTGGCAAGCAGATGCAATTCAGCCAATCGAGGTTGATAGACTCGTTTATTGGGATGAAATAAACCCACTTACCAAGACTGGCAAAATTGTACCGGATGCAAAGTTAGGCGCAGGCGATTCACCAAACAAGCTGCTTTATGCACAGGCAGATGGTTCGTTAGGAGCAACACCATCCAAATTAATTAGCTTCATGCCATTTGTACATAATGTCGATTCATTTGGCTATAACACGAATGTTATTGAAAAAGGTATCCCTTACGAAACAGAATCTTGGGCATGGCTATTAGATGAAAAGAATAAAGGGAAAGTAGCCTTAGTTAATGCACCAACAATAGGTATTTTTGACGCTGCTCTAGCTGCTCAAGCTAAAGGATTAATGAAATTTAATGATTTCGGCAATATGACTATTGCCGAGATTGACCAATTATTTGCCATTTTATTTGAAAAGAAACGGCAAGGTCATTTTTCAGGTTTTTGGACTTCGGTTCCGCAATCTGTTGATTTTATGAAAATGAACCGAGTGACCATTCAAAGTATGTTCTCACCAGGGGTCAGTGCGCTAAATGGGCTAGGCATTCCAGTAACTTATGCATCGCCAAAAGAAGGGTACAGAGCATGGCATGGAGTTATGTGTTTATCAAAAAATACGCATGGGCATGTTAAGGATGCTGCGTATGAGTATATGAACTGGTGGTTATCCGGCTACCCAGGCGCATTTATAGCAAGGCAAGGATATTACATTTCTAACCCTAGCCGAAGCCAACCGCTTATGTCGAAACCTGAGTGGAACTATTGGTATGAAGGACAAGAAGCATCAACTGACTTGAAGGGAACGGATGGTAAAGTATCTGTTAAAGCTGGCGAAGTAAGGGATGGTGGCAGCTATATTAAACGCTTTTCAAACATCGCTGTTTGGAATACCGTGATGCCAAATTATGACTACAGTTTAGATAAGTGGTATGAACTACTTAATGCATAAGGAAGTAATTTGTTGAGCTTTTTTTCAAAATCTCTTGCTGCCAAAATGTCACTAGCGATGGTACTTGTCTTAATCGCCATGAGTGTTAGTTATTTGATTATGAATCAAAGGCTGAAAACCATCGAAGACTCTTTCAGTGATATCGCTAGCATTAGTAATTATTCGGTAGATATTTTAAAAATCAATAAAGATATTGTTGAGATGCAAAGGGATATCTCAGTTTACGGAGCATCAGGTAGTGCCCCCGTTTTTAAAAAAATAATGGTAAATTTTGAAAGTATTGAAAAGCGATTAGCTGAAATTAATGTAGTAAAAGGCGCAGAAAGTATTCAAATTCATCTTGATGGTATGACGGAGCTTGTAAGTCGTTATAGCGCTAATTTAAAAGTACTGACATTTCGCTTTACACGACGGAATGACTTAATTGAAAAAGAATTACCGCAAATTTATTTGAACGCAATTTCACTTCTTGAAAATTTAAAAGCGAAGGCTACTGATACAAATGAGAAGTTGTTTGTTACAGAGTACCTTAACCTATGGCATATGCTGCATCGTGATGCTTATCAATTTTTAACAAAAAAAGAGTATGCCAAAAGAGTTGAAGTTGAAAAAATACTGAACTCGCTATCTAAAAACGTTGCAGATAAATCTAAATTTAAAAATATGATCGATTTGTCTAATAGCTATCGAAATACTTTTTCAAAAAGTGTTCAGGCTAATCGAAACTATTTAAGCTTAGTAAATGTAGTAATGGCTGGAGATGCAATTGAATTTAGTACGCTTGCGAATAGCTTAAGGGAAGATTCGTTAACTCAGCTAAAACAAATAAAACGGGATGCTCAAAAAACGGTTTCAATGACAGAAAGCATTTTAAATGCACTTGCTTTGATGGTTGTTATTTACATTGTCGCTCTATCAGCATTCTTTCACTTGCAAATTACACGTGCGATTAAACGCTTAACAAATAGCTTCACACATTTCTTAGATGGAGATTTGGAAGCACCGATTTATGATTTAAAACGAAAGGATGAAATTGGTATTTTAGCCAAGGCGGCTAATAAGTTTAGAGAACTAAGTAAAGATCTATCTGAAGCGAAGCAAAGTGCTGAGCATACAACAAAAGTTAAGTCAGAGTTTCTAGCAAACATGAGCCATGAAATTAGAACACCTATGAATGGTATTTTAGGAATGGCTCGCCAGCTAAGCCGCACGACTCTCACACCAGAACAAAGCAAAATGCTACACCTCATACAGTCTTCTGGCGCTAGCTTATTAGTTATTATCAACGATATTCTTGATTTGAGTAAAATTGAGGCTTCAAAAATTGAGCTTGAGTCTGAACCAGTAGATTTAAGCTATCTTTTAGAGGAGCTTAAACACCTATTTCAGGAGCAAGCAGATAGTAAGAATATTCAGCTTTATATCTCTACAACTCCGGAAGTTGAAAAACTGGCTTTTTTGGCCGATGAAACGCGCTTAAAGCAGGTATTGATAAATTTACTGGGTAACGCTGTTAAGTTCACAGAGAGAGGAAGCGTTTCGTTAACTGTAAACATACAAGAGATTGGGCTTGATGAAGTAAAGCTTACGTTTAATGTATCAGACACAGGGATCGGGATTGCAAGTGAACACTTGAATACACTATTTGAAGCATTTTCTCAGGCAGATACTTCTATTACAAGGCGTTTTGGTGGTACAGGGTTGGGCCTCACTATATCAAACAAATTATTAGATTTGATGGAAGCACCTCTACAAGTCGAAAGTACACTAGGAGAAGGATCTCATTTTTATTTTTCTCTGTTAGCAAAGCGCACACTATCTTCAATGGACTTAGATCATAAAGATGCTTCATTAACTACACCTAAAGAAGATATAGATTTATCGAATATTAATGCGCTTGTTGTTGAAGATAATGACATTAATCAGATAGTGATTGAAGCGATGCTCAATGAATTTAATATTACCTCTATAAATATGGCAAACAATGGTCAGGAAGCTGTTGAACAATGTGAACTAGGTGTATTTGATATTATCTTTATGGATATGCAAATGCCAGTATTAGATGGTCCGCAAGCCACTGTAAAAATTAGAGAGTTTTCTGCTTTCAAACATACACCAATTATTGCTTTAACTGCTAATGTATTAAGTGCAGATAAGCAGCGCTGTTTTGATGCCGGAATGGATGATTATATCGCAAAGCCACTCGAGTATGACGCTTTGAGGTCTATCTTGCTAAAGTGGTGTAGAACAAATATTAAGCGGACATAGTATGGATATTTATAATAAAGGTGGTGCAAGTTTAGTTGGTTCGAAGGTATATTTAACAATTGTTTCCTTTGTGTTTTGCATTTTTGGCTTATTCGCAGTTTATTTTTTTGAAGGACACGTTAAAAGTGATGTTTTAGGGTCAATTGACCAAGAGTTTACTGAGACTCAAGAGCGCTTAAAAGAAATAGTAACTAGTTCAATTGCTGAGTCAAAATCAGATCTCCGCTTTTTATACTCAACCCCCCCTATATCGGGATTACCAAGAGCTGAATTTAATGATGGAATTGATCCATACGATGGTACTACATACAACCAGTGGAAAGAGCGTCTAGAAACTATATTTATTGGTTTTATGGAGAATAATCTAGCTGTTGAGCAACTTCGTGTTATTGCTATTACAGCCGAGGGTAAAGAGTTAATACGTGTGCAACGGGTAGGCGCATCTGTAGAGGCTGTGCCTGATTACTCATTGCAGGCTAAAAGTGGTGAGCCATATTTTTTACCAAGCTCTCAACTCGAAACGAATCAAATTTACATGTCGCCACTTACTTTAAATAAAGAATTTGGTGAAGTGGTTTTTCCCTACCAGCCAATGCTACGTTTTTCTATTCCCATCTTTAGTGATAAAGGAAAGCGGTATGCATTTTTAATTATGAATGTAAATGCTAATGCACTCATTGATAATCTTAAACGAACCGTTTTTAACTACTCTGATTTAATTATTAGTAGCTCTGAAGGTGACTTTGTCTACCATCCTATTGAAGAATATCAATTTTCAAGAGACTTAAACCCTGAAATAACGTGGGATAAAGTTTATAGTCAGAAAGTTCAATATCAGGGACTCTATACGATAACTTCAAAACTTAACCCTGACCTGCAGTTTTATGTACATTCTACAAAAGTGAAGACAAAGCCTAGAAATAAGTATGGTTACATCAACTTTAATCTTTTAGTGCCTGAAAAGTACGTAGAAACGTTAATTAATGAGAAGCGAGAAATTACTTATAGCTTCTTAGCTGCAATAGGTGTTTTCACATTTATATTACTTATAATGTTTTATCGAAATGCAACAAGAAGTCAGTTCTTAGCAGAAGCTCGCAGAGAAGCCTCTGCAATAGTTGATGGGTCAATCGATGCAATCGTTGGGTTAAATTTAGAAGGTGAGTTAACAAGTGTAAATAATACGGCGGAGCGTTTGTTGTCAATTTCTAAAGTGACAGCATTAGGGAAGCTAGCCAAAGATGTTGAGTTTCTTTCAAAATTACCCATCCACACCTACGTAACTGATATTCAAAGCTCTAAATCACAAATTAAAGATGAATTATCTGAACAATTTGACGAAACAACGCTTCATTACGCTATATCTGTTAGCCCCGTTTTTTCTGAACACAATACCTTAATAGGGCTTGCTTTAATTATTAGAGATATAACAAAAGAAAAAGATGCAGAGATAAAAGTAAAACGATTAAATACAGAACTAGAAGCGAAAGTTCGAAAGCGTACTCAAGCGCTTGCAGAGGCCAAAGATGATGCTATTAAGCATAGCGATATAAAAAGTGCTTTCATATCGAATATAAGCCATGAGCTCCGTACTCCGCTTAATGGAGTAATTGGTACTTTAAATATTTTAAAACGAGAAGAGTTGTCTGATAAATCACGAAACCTTGTTGAAATGATGGAGCAAAGTGCGTCAAATTTAAATCTATTAATTAATGACATACTTGATTTATCAAAGATCGAAGCAGGTAAATTGGATCTAAATCTTAAAACAATCAATCTACAACTGCTAATTGAAAGGCTAGTTGAATCGAGTGCTATTCGAGCCTTTGATAAAGGGTTAAATGTATATTTAGATACCAGTGACTTAAACTGTGAGAATGTTAAAACAGATCCGCTCAGACTCACCCAAATTTTAAATAACTTAATCAGTAATGCGATAAAATTTACTGATAAAGGCTATATCAAAGTCATTGTTAGTTCTGAGCGCATATCAGAAGGTACACACAATTTAAAAGTGAAGGTCCAAGATACGGGAATAGGGATCGCGTCTAGTACACAAGGACAATTATTTGATGCGTTTCAGCAGGCAAGTACAGCAATATCAGAAAAGTTTGGGGGGACCGGACTTGGCTTGTCTATTTGTAAACAATTATGCCAATTAATGGATGGAGACATCTCTGTCAGTTCAACTTTAAATCAGGGCAGTGTTTTCACCTTCAATATTAAAGTTCGCTGCAATGGAGAAAACTCTCAGGTTACTGAAAAATGCTATGAGAATAAAGCCATTTTGGTGGCGAGCAGTAATCCAAATATTTGGGAGGTTTTAGATAAGACAATCAGTTTGCTAGGCGGTATTGTCAGCACATGCTCTATGGCAGAGCTTGGCGCACATAAAAGCAAAGTTTTTGACTACGTGTTCTTAGACTATGAAGATGATACAACGAATAACATAGGTTCTATTATTGAAGTTTTAAGCGAAAATAACCAAAGCGCTCAGTTTATAACACTTCATCAGCCAGGAAACCCACTTCCCAAAGGTATTGCGTCAAAAGTTTCTCAAATTACAAAGCCTGCAACCCAAACAGAGCTGGTGCAAGTAGCTGGCTACGAAGTGCCAAAAGGTGAGCCATTATATCTACTTTCTGAAACTAGCGGCTTTGAACTTGCAGATGATGTCATTGAGCAATTAAAAGGTTGTACGGTATTGATTGTCGATGATAACGAAATCAACATTGAAGTTGCTAAAGGCGCATTAGATGAGCTGCCTATAAATATTTTAACAGCAAGTAATGGACAAGATGCAATTGAACTTTTAAATCATTTCAATACAAATGAGAAGCAAATAAACTGCATACTGATGGATTGCCAAATGCCAATTTTAGATGGTTATCAAGTGTGTGAAAAAATACGCACAGGAAAAGCAGGAAAGTCGTTTATTGATGTTCCTATCATTGCAATGACCGCAAGCGCGATGGCTGGTGAAAAGGAAAAATGCTTAGCTGTGGGGATGAGTGATTATGTGAGTAAGCCAATTGAGGCAGTTAAAGTATTAGAAAAGGTCGTCAAATGGTCGCTATCAAGCTACGAGGGGCAATCTAAAGCAATTCCTCTTGCCGGAAATGAACTCAAAGAAGAAAAGCTGTGGGACCGCGAACAAGCCCTTGCACGATTATTAAATAAAGAAGTCTTACTAAACAAAATTTGTGAAGTGTTTGTTGTAAAAGTACCTATTAAGGTGCAGGAACTAATAGAGCAACACAAAAAAGGGAATAGTGAAGAAGTCCGTCAAATAGCGCATGCGTTAAAAGGGATGTGTGGTGAAATAAGCGCTAACAAATTAAGAGAGTTATTCTCTGATATTGAGGTGATAGCTGAGAAAGGTAATTTGGATATAGGCGCTCAACTAGTCACGATCGAACAAATGATACCTAGGTTAGTAGAGGATATCGCAAGGCAGCTGGGTAAATTATGAACAAGGATGAATTGCTGCTATACAGGTGAGTTTACAAACTCACCTGTACATGAATTTTCTATTGTAAACTTTCATTAAGTATGTTTGAAATTGCCTCATCTAACTTATCTTGAATATCCTTCGGAACTCGACCAAATTCATAAGAAAAGTTTCTTCCTTTCACTTTTTTGCGAGCAAACTGATCTTTATTGTCAAACTTGAATAATGTCGTCACAACTGGTTTATCTGTAGCTGGCTTGAAGGACTTAGACTCATCAGCTATTAGTTTGCTGAGTTTGTCTTTAAGGTCTTCTTTGATAAAGCCACCGCTAACTTTTAGCTCATTAACTTTACTTTTTAGCTCTTCAGTGAAATCACTTAGTTGATCACCTAATAAAGCCTGTGTTGCCAATAGCGCTTTATAGTCACTGTGGTTGAGCAATGAAATATCTGGAAAAACAGAAATTAAATCACTATCGATTGTTGCTGCTTGTAGTGCTTTACTTACCTTTGATTGACTTAAGCCATGACGTTCCGCTAACTCAGCCTGGTTCAACTTTTTGCCATGTTCAGCTAAGTACGCCTCTTTGTCTCGCTCTAGGCGTAATCCAATTTCACGTAAGCTGTGCTCTTTAACTGACTGTAGTGATGTAGCGAGAGCCTTTGCATCGCTTAGACTGATTTCGTCATCAGTAACTAGCATTGAGAAAGTTTCTATAGCACCGTTTTTCTCAAGTACATAGGCGCGACGGCGTGAACCATCAAGAACGTCAATCTTGTTATCTGACAGACGTCGACCAATTGCTGGGTAGAACTGTTGATTATCTAATGTTGATAAGTCTTGAAGCGACTCTTCTGTTAATAGTGATTGCTCGCGCCCGTTGATTTCAAAAGTGACGACTGTATTTGATTTAAGCTGCTCATATGACAACGTAACCGGTGTGAATGTGGCTTCTTGGCCTGACTTTAATGTCCAGACTTTACTTTGACCTACGCTGACTACTCCCAGATGCTTAGAGAGCACTTCATCAAGTGGTGTTTCACTCTTTTCAGCTTCAATTCTCAAGCGCTTGGCCAAACTCTCAAGTTGGTTCTTATTGCTATCTGCAATAGCTTCTTCTGAGCCTGCTGTGTTGCCGAGTGGAGAGACTATACCTCTTTTTTTAGCCATTTTTATTGCTCCTTCTCTTGTTCGCGCCACACTTTTTGAATATCGCGGTGTAGTTGGCTGGTAACTTCATATCCATTTTGTTGTGCATTCTGGAAAGTCATCTTGGTTTTAGGGTATTCACTTTTAGACATATCAAATACGGTTGATAGTAATGATGAAGCTTGTCTCACAGCTTCACTATTGTTGAACTCTGTTGAGTAAAGGTAAGTTGAAAAACTATCATAAAGGTTGTTCTGTAAATCAGTAGTGGTTGAACTCTCTTTATGATTTGTAAGCAGTATTTTCATAAAGTCATAACCCGGGTGTTTTGCATTTTTTAGTAGCGTCCATACTTGCGGGATATAACTAAAATATGAGCACGTAGCATCAATATCATTTTCGGTAACAGATAATGGGAAAATAACACTCGTACCAGCGTAGTAAGCGTTGTATGTCGCGTAGCCTAATGATGGAGGCGTATCTATGATAATGATATCGAATTCATCTTTAACTTGTTCAATGATGTCGTGCAGTATTGAGTAAGGAGAGCTTAGTTGCTGGTTGAATACTGCTTCATGAAACCAGCCCTCAATTGCTCGATCTGATTGTGAAGCTGGTAAAATACGCAAGTTAGGAATAGTGGTCGGCAAGAACGCTTCACTGATAGCTTCTTTTAGCGTTTCGTTTTCATCAAGCTCATAGTTCCCCATGATTAAGTCACCAACAGATAAGCAGCCTTCTTGTGCTGATTCAGGGGCATAATACATTGATAAAGTGCCTTGGCCATCCATATCAATTAAGCCAACACGATAGTTTTGATGAAACTCAGTTGCCAAACCAGATGCAGCTGTCGCTGCAGTAACAGTCTTACCAACACCGCCTTTTTGATTTTGAACAACTATAACTTGTAGGTCTTGGCTTTCACTGCGAACAAATGGTAATTGTTTTTTAAGTTCATCCGGAAGTGAATCTCGTACTTTATAGACCTCTTCGATATCCAATAACCACTGACTCTCTTCATGTCTTCTTGGGTTAATTTTTAGAGCTTTGCAGTACTTATCTAACGTTCTTGCATCAATATCTAAGTACGCCACTGCTTCAGCTTTAGTAAACACTCTAAGCTCTTTGCGGTGGTTATTTAGAAGGCGTCTATTACGGCGTTGGATGTACAGTTCTGAACCTTCTTTTAGCTCGTCAAACGAGATATCGGTAGCTTCTACTTTAGAGATAGTCATTGTGAACCTTACTGAATGTGTTTTTTATAGTGTATGCTTTAATTTTTAGATGGTAAAGCAAAAATTAAAGCATGAGCTAATTTTTAATGCTTAAAATAATATCTCAAATTCTTCTTAAAAAAGCCTGTTTTTCTTATAAATTTTGATTTTTTCACGCTGTTAAGCGCGATTTACTGGATAGCATAGGATGGTCGTCAGTTATTAATTATCTGGTGTTTTCTATGGATAGTCAGCAATACTCAATGGCCGAGCGATGGCTTAATTTATTTGAGCTGTGTTTGGGTTTGATGTTTTTTAGTGCAGGAGCTTTCTATGCTTATCTGTTTTGTATGACAGGTAAAACTGATTTCATACTGCTATTTGTGACGTTCATAGGCTTTGTGGCTGGTATAGCAATGATAGGGAGAGCCCTCGTTTGCATGTCTGCTTGGCACTCACATCACAATCAAAGGAGTCGTAATCGAATGTTTACTTTAAAACGAATTGGGCATGATGACGTCAAATTAAGTGATGTTAAGACGCTTGAAGATACAGTTAAAAAACTAGTTTCGTCATATGCGTCTATCCGTATTACTAAGAAGAGTGGGTTGAATAATGTTATCTTCGTTACCGTTGAAAATGGGGTTGTAAAGGATACATATACAGGAGAATTGATAGACTTTGAAGCATTGGGCAGTTAACACCATGAAAGTGTTTATATACTGGCTAATTCAAAACCCTAACATCTTAGCTATGATTTTATTAGCTTTCCTCTTACTCACCGCGATTATATTCATAATTTTATGCTTTAACTTTAGCCTGGCTTTAGGGCTGCTTTATTTAGTGTGTGAATACGCGGCTATACGCTTCCTACTAATGCCTTTCATTAGTGAAGTGCTGCGCCCATAGCTAGCGCACTAATAGAATAGCTTGGTACGCTCCATGAGCATGCTAATAGCATTAGACTCCCTGCTTTTAACTTTAGGTGATAGTAAATCTTTGAATTGCGCTGTTTCAAATACATGGAGATGGTTATCACCTTGTATTGATTTACAGTTAGGGCAAGTGTTTGCCCAGTATTTACCGCCGTATTGCTTGGAAAATCTCAGCTCAATTGTATAAGGGCGCGGAAATGGTGGTTCATCTTCGCAAAATGGCGTCCCTAACCACCAAAACACGGGGATTACTTCTGAACATCTATAGCAAGTTTCAATGTCGGCTATGAACGGCTTATCTGGGGATTTGCGAGCAGTTGTGTACAGCTCTCTAGGAATTGAGTACTTATCTGCAACAGCAATTATTTTAGAGCCTTTCTTGCTGGTATTGCTGCATGATTGGCAAAGCCTTGGTGATAGCTTTGAGTTTAGAGGTCGCCAATTGTATGGATCTTTAAGAACGTCAGAGGCTTTAAGTTTGATCCAGCTTCTTAATGCCGAACCATTTGAAATGCTATATGGTCTCCAGTCTTGCTCTTGTTCAGATACAATTTCGATGCCCAAATAGATTGACTGTCCTTTATGGCTAAATTGCCCAATCACATCACATACTGAGTCATGGTAGTAATAATCAGTTTGAACCCCTTCAAATGTACAATATTTTATATCTCTTTGTATTTCTTTAAGGCATTGATAGCAATTTTGATGGATCTGTATTGTTGTCTCAGCCTTTTTGTTTTCTAAGATGACATCTTTAATTAGTTTTTTGGCTTTCTTATAACTATCACTTAGGCTGATGCAGTTGTTAGTTTTTGGGTGGATGAGCATCTTATTTTGCATAGAAGACAAATCACACATAAGCGCTTCACCACAATATGGACAAGTATAGGTTCCGCCCACTTGAATCGATTGAGCTGCAATTAAATGGCCTGAGTAATTGATACCAAATGGGACCGGTATTTCGTGCATATTTGTACCTTTATTTAAGGAATTATTTAAGATAGTCTGCTATACATGATTTAATAACATTAAAAAACACTGTAGGTGCATCATGGAAATGCCCGATTTATCGCATAATTTTAAGCTATTCATGTTGGCTTTTAACATTACCATTCTTTCAATTGGGTTGGGTTATTTTATTTACTCTGGGGTTTATACCTTGGTAGGGTTCTTCTAAATAATCTTTATGCTTTCGCAATAGGTAAATCTGAAAGTTTTGTTGTATAACTCAAAGGTGCTAAATCATCTTTAGGCCGCCAAGACTGAGAGAACCCTTCACTTGCGAGCTTTATTGCACTACGTCCAAATTTTCTATTTATCTCATCAATGACCAACGTTTTTGAGCTAATATTCAGTGGTAAAGTCTCAGATAACAGTTCAAGTTGTTGCATATCATCGTGTAATGAAAGTTCTTCAAAAATAACGCCAGCTTTTTTGTATTTAAACCCCTTCTTATAAATAGCTTTTAATGCAAAGCTTGCATAAGACACCAGTGTTGATGTATCCGCGGTGGGGTAGGGTAGTTTAATTGATTGTGACTTATGATACTGCGGCTCTGCCTGTCTAAATGAATCTGTGTGGATGAATATTGTTATTGCCGATGTGTAAGATTTAAATCGACGAAGTTTAAACGCAGCCTTTGTTGCATGTGCTGTAACAGCTTCAGAAAGCTCCGTAAGCTCTATCACCGGTTTTCCCATACTCTGAGATACGCAAATTCTATCGCGAGAGTCGTTTACATCTTTCAATTCAACCGCAGATTTTCCTCGTAACTCTTCCACAGTACGGGCAAGAACAACTGTGAACGTCTTTTTGATCCAACTAATGTCGGCATTTTTAAGGTCATACCCCGTATAGATTCCAAATTTATTTAGCTTTTTAGTAGTTCTACTTCCAACCCCCCAAATATCCTCTACAGGAGTATGTTTGAGAGCCCAATCAATTTTGTATTGTGAATCTAATACAACCACACCATTGGTGTGTTCTTTCCACTCTTTCTTTTTGGCGCAGTGACTTCCAAGTTTCGCTAGTGTCATTGTCTGAGATATACCCAAGCCACAACTAATACCTAAGTTCCTCTTAAGTGTCCTCTGTATGGTGTGTGCGTAGTCTTTTATATCTTTTGTAAAGTTTATATCGATGCGCCCAAAGCATTCATCAACAGAGTATCGTATTGTATCGAATAGGAAGTACTCTAACTCGGTATGAAAACGGTTACTCAAATCACCAAACAGCGTGAAATTACTCCCCCACAAGTGACCACCATGCGCAGCCACCAGTTGTTTAACTTTAAATGCTGGCTCTCCCATTTTGATACCTAAATCTTTGATAGCTTGATTTCGAGCTACAACATTGCCCTGGTTAGAACTAAGAACGCCAAGAGGGGTTTTATCAAAGTCGTATTGGGGGTTAAAGAGTTGGCAAAACGAAACGTAAGCAGCATTGATGTCGCAAAGAACCCACATAATTAGAATATCTTGATTAAACCAGTGACAACGCCCCAGACTACATGAGTATCCCAGTCATTGTTTTCATCGATATCAATTTCAATTGGCTCGAAGTCGGGGTTTTTACTAATAAAAACGGCTTTGTTGTTTTTTAATTGTAGTTCTTTCACAACAAATTCGTTGTCTAATGTAGCTAATACGATTCGTCCAGTTTTAATTGTTACTGACCTATCTACAACTATTATCGAGCCGTCAGTAATGTCTGGGGACATGCTGTTGCCTGACACCCTGAATAGGAATGTACTACTAGGGCGCTTAATTAGGAGCTCATCTAAACTGATTGAGTCGGATAGGTGATCTTCGCATGGATTGGGGAAACCTGCAGCAACTGAAAAGTCTGCAATAGGTAATTCTGTGGTTGAAGGGGTAAGTTTGCTAAGCATAATCACAAATACTGTACAAATAAACAGTAATTTTAGATGTGAATATTCCACATTACAACCAAGAAGTTTCTTTTAGGCTCGCGGTCTATGTGATTACATCAATTATTAGTTAAATTTAAACCTTTTTCCCAGAATCAGGCGCGATTTAATGCATATGATAGCTTTGGCAAAAATATATGAGCTGGAGTAACTATGGATTTATGTTCAATTTCTGCGGAAGACGGTGATAAAGCTGTTTTCTTCAATGGGGTTTTGATTGCATACTATAATGCAGCAACTGATGAGCCAAACGTGTTATCTTTTGTTGAAAGTGTTGCTGATAATTTGAGTAGCGCTTCTGGTGCCAATATTAAAAAGGCGAAAATAGACAAAGCTCCTGACTTTGTTCATTGGGAGCAGAGCAAACAAGTAGAGAATATACTTTGGCCCAATGAAACAGCTAAACCTCCTATTTCTGATTTTTTCTCTCCAATTGAGCTGAATTCTCAACCATAAACATTCATAACAGTTTATCGCTTGGCCGCTAAATTTTGCCTTCGCAGGTGCGGTCAAGCGCTCCTCTTAAAAAATCATGTAGTAAATTTTTATTACTGTATTTGAGAGAGATTTCACGTCTACTCGCTAACGATTAGGAAGCAAGATCAGACTAATCATATTTTGCACTTTTAACGATTCGCCTGTAGTTGAACCCAACTATAAAAGTGCTTTTACTCCAGTGTTAATTCCGAAACCGCCTAACGTTAAAAATATAAACAAACAACTTCCCAAAAGTAGGGGTCTTATTCCAGCTTGACGAATTGCCCCAATGTGAGTTCGTAGTCCCAATGCCACCATGGCGATAGTGAGTAATATATTATCAAACCACACAATATTGTTTGTTGTACTCTGAGATAGGTTAATTAGTGAATTACATCCACTTACTAAAATGAAGTAAACCGCAAACCAAGGAATTGATAGGCCTGAAGATTTTTCTAAGTTATAGTTTTTCTTTGTATCCTTTCGTTTTTGCCAATATGATAAACCAAACAAAAATGGGGCAAGCATCATTACCCTTAACATTTTTTCAATTACTGCCGTGTCGGCTGCATTTGCACTAATAGCGGTACCCGCAGCAACTACCTGAGCTACTTCATGAATGGTTGAACCAACAAAAATACCGTACTCGTATTCACTCAACCCTATATATTCAAACATTAAGGGGTAAGTAAACATACTTAGGGTTCCAAATACAACGACTGTTGCAACCGCAATAGATACTTTATGTGCTTGTGCTTTAATAACTGGTTCTGTTGCCATTATTGCTGCAGCACCACAAATAGAGCTCCCTGCACCAATAAGAATAGTTGTTTGCTCATCAAGTTTAAATAAACGTTTACCTAACTGAATTGCTAGGATAAATGTACCTAGTAATATGGCTAAATCAATAACTAGCCCTAACCAACCAATTTCTGTTATTTGTGAGAATGTAATTCTAAAGCCAAATAAAATGATGCCAGCTTTAAGTAAGAAGCTTTTTGCGTAGTCTACTCCAATATCAGTATGAGTTGCGATACGGGAAAACAAACTGTTTCCTACTATGATGCCGAGGATAATTCCAATAGTGAGTGAACTAACTTGTGCATTTTGCAAAACGGAAAGTTTACTTAGGGCTATTGATATACTTGCTAATGTAATTACCAACATTAGGCCCAACCACCATCGACTATCTGTGAGTTTTTTTGTTTGGGGTTTAAATAGACATCGCGTATAGAACAACATAAACGTCCTTCAATAAATTGCTATATTTACTTGACTGCATTTTAGAAAGACCCAAAATATAACTCCAATACATTAATTTTATGATTTAATAACTTTAGGTTATCTTATGAACTTGCACGCATTGAGAGTCTTTTATACTGTAGCGAAATTGCAAAGTTTCTCGGGTGCGGCAGAAACTCTTTTCATTAGTCAGCCAGCGGTATCTAAAGCGTTAAAAGAGCTAGAGCATCAATTAAGTCTTAAACTTATCGAACGTGCCACCAAAGGGAGAAAACTCGCATTAACTGAGGGCGGAGTTGCTTTATATGAACATGCTCGTAATATTTTTGCTATTGAAAAGACGGCAATAGACGATATAAAGTCACGTACCGGACTAAAGCGTGGCACAATTGTCATTGGTACTAGCACTACAATTGCAAGTTATTGGTTACCACCTTACTTAGCCAGGTTCTGTAGTGCTTACCCAAATATAAAAGTTGAAGTGAAGGTCGAAAATACGGAAAAAATTGAACATGCGTTGCTTGAGTGCTCTATTGACTTGGCTCTAGTTGAAGGGACACCAACAGAAAAAAAGATAGTACCTAGACACTGGCAAGATGATTTGATGAGTGTCGTTACCCCACCTCATTTTAAGCCTAGCCCTAATTTAAATGAATGGCTTAACCAACAGTTTTGGTTACTCCGTGAGCCAGGCTCTGGAACACGTGAAATGTCAGTTAAAATGTTAGAAAAACAAGGTATAAAAGTTAGTAATAGTATGCAACTAGGGAGTAATGAAGCTATAGCTCGCTCAGTCGCACAAGGAATGGGAATAGCCATATTGCCAAATGTGGTCACAGAAGATTTAGTGCAACTAAAAAAGTTAAAGCGCTTGAGTCAAGTCAAAGGTGGAATGCTATCTAGGCCTCTATATCAGTTACAATGCCGAGGTAGATCTTCTTCACATTCTGCCGAGGCTTTAAAAAGAATTTTATTTTCAGAAGTTTAGCTTCAAGTGCATCCGCAAGTTTAGTTTCTTCACTACTTTTAGTTCACTCAAACCATTTTCGTAGGTTAGGTATCTTCTAGAAAAATGATATCTTTTCCCTGACTTTTAGCTACATTACTAGTTTGTGCCGTTTTAATAAGGTGCGGTATCGCAATGTGCCTGCAAAATTAATATTGAGAGTTAAAGCTTCGTTTATTTGAATATTTAAAGTCAGATCAAGTGCGTCGTTTTCAAATATTGAGTAAGTCAGCTTGCTCATTCCTATAGCGAGATTATTACTATCTTGATACAAATAGCTCCAATTTCATTCAAGAATGACAATATCTTTTATCAACGAAGTTACTCTAAAACCGCATACCAAATAGTATGGTTTAGGGTTGCAATTTGTTCGTTATAGTCAGAGGTAATATTCTAATTAAGACCTGTGCTTCTCATAATTCTTTTTAACGAGGTTTTGAGACCTTCAACTAGCTAAATAAGCTCAAGCCCTTATTATATAAGGGCTGGCAAGTTCCCAAAATACCATTATGAGAACCTAAAAAAATAAACGGTGCTATTACGCTATAAAAGAGTGCTCAATATGAGCACTCGTATTTAACTAATCAAACAAACTAGCAATGCCAGCAACTACTCCACCAGCTACCGCCAGAGGGATTGTAACAGGCGCAGACGCAACACCTGCACCAATTACTATTGCGCCAGATGTAAGTGCTCCAGCGGCTGCACCGGAGCCTATAGCCACTGCTGTTCTGCTTACGCTAGAGTCACTACTGCCAGTTATCTGTTTTGATAACTCATTACCAACTAAGCCGCACGAAACGGCTTTATTTAAAGACATAATGTTTTCCTTTTAGTTAAGTATCACGAGCACCAGAATGGCGCTGTTAGGGTTTATAGCTCTAGTTCTTCAAAGTCTTTGTCTATTTCCTCCTGTGTTATGCCTATGTAACGAAGTGTGGTTGCTTCGGAGCTATGGCGGAGCATTTTCATTACTCGGGCGATGTCATGGGTTTTCTGATACAAGTGATAACCGCGTGTTTTACGCATTGAGTGAGTCCCCAAATGAATATTTAGTTCTTCACCTACTAACGCAAATGCTTTTGTGACAGCTCTGCGTGATAGCGGTCTAGGCTTTGAATTAATCGCTTGTTGATTGCGGTATGATTGAAATAAGTAGATGTGGTGTGGATGAGTTAGTTTAATTTCGTTGATCAAGGTAAGCGCCTTATCATTTAGCTTTATTTCAGCTAATTTCGAGGTCTTTGACTCATAAATAATCAACCTATTGTTACTTATGTCAGTAAACTTCACTGCAAGTAAGTCAGATATTCTAAGCGCGAGATTTAAGCCAATATTCCATATCTGGCTCATTTGTCTTGAGCAACGCTTTTCTAGTAAATAGCTAACGAGCCTTACTGTATCAAGATCTTTAACTGCTTGTACTTCAGCCATAAAAACCTCCCTTTACTCAGTAGTAACAGTTACCTGATAACAACCTGTGTTGTAGTACTCAACAAAGTTTGAAATGAATAGGTCTAATAGCTCTTTACCTTCCTTAGCGTTCAACCAACCAGCTAAAAAGTGATAAACCTGCTTAATGCTGAAGCACACATCAATTTCTTTTATCAGTTCAGGGGTATGACGGCCCTGATACGAGAAGTCAGTAATATAAATAAGCTGCCAGCTGGTGGCCTTCTTTTCTAACCTAACCTCTACAGGGTGAAAGCCTCCAGCTTCAGGGCTGTAATCTGGATCTCTAAAGTTAAGTGTAACCGCCTTAGCTGTTCCTACAGAATCACCTCTATTAGCAACTGCGCTTACAATCACACTAATAAAAGAGTTAGGCACTTTTAAGCCTGCTACTTGCTCTATTTTTAACGTCATATTTAACTCCTTTTAAATTAAACCATGTTCAGCAAATGAATACGTGCTCTCGCCAATGATGATGTGATCAAGCACTGATACATCAATTAGGTTAAGTGCCTGTTGAAGCTTGGTAGTAATAAGCTTGTCTGCTTGAGATGGGGTAGTAACGCCGGAAGGGTGGTTATGCGCTAGGATAACGGATGCAGCATTAAGCTCCAGCACCTCTTTAACGACTTCTCTAGGGTAAACACTAGCTGCGTTAATAGTGCCTCTAAATAGCTCTTTAAACTCCAGTATGCGGTTCTGGCTATCTAAAAAAAGTACGGCAAAAACTTCATGCTCATGTATCGCGAGTTTATGTTTCAAGTACTCTTCGCAATCATTAGGGCTATTTAGTACACCATCTCTAAACTGCTTCTGAGCGATGATGTAGGCAGCAGCTTCTAGTATCTGTTTATCATTTACCGGATGCTTAAATTCATATAACGACTGTTGACCTTGCATTATTAATTCCTCTTAAGTGATTTATGCAAGTTAGTGATGTATATGTGTAAGTTTTTCATTTGAGAGACATAAAAAAATACTGGTCCCGGAAAGGTTATGTACTAATAACCAACCGGAGAAATTCCATGCGTTTAATTAAACTGAAAGAAGTGATGGCAAAAACATCATTGGGTCACTCGAGTATCTATAAATTTATTGCTGAAGGTACTTTCCCTAAGCAAGTCTCGTTAGGGGCTAAGTCGGTGGCATGGGTTGAGTCAGAAGTGGATGATTGGATAATGGAGAGAATAGGTGAACGATAAGAGAGTTAAGTCGTTTATATCTCTAAGTAGCAGATTGATTATATAAAATTTATGATAGTATAACTTTCATTGAAGGTAAGTGAATTAGAGTCAATGCTGACTCTAATTCACTTACTAAAATGTGCAGATAAAAGATAACATGCCTTAAGGGAATTTATTGATGACAAGTTTACAACAACGTGCCGAACTTCAACGCCAAATATGGGCGATTGCCAACGATGTCCGAGGCTCAGTGGATGGCTGGGATTTTAAGCAATATGTACTGGGTACGCTGTTCTACCGCTTTATCAGTGAAAACTTTGTCAACTACATCACAGGCGGTGACGAGAGTGTTAACTATGCCGCCATGTCTGACGATGATGAAAACATCCAATTTGCCAAAGATGATGCCATTAAAACCAAAGGCTATTTTCTTTACCCTAGCCAGTTGTTTAGCAATGTAGCGGCTAATGCACACAAAAACGAAAATTTAAATACGGATTTGGCAGCAATTTTTGCTGCAATCGAAAACTCAGCCAATGGCTATGATTCAGAAAAAGACATCAAAGGCTTGTTTGCGGATTTTGATACCACCAGCAATCGTTTAGGTAATACGGTTACTGCAAAAAACGATCGTTTAGCAAAGGTATTAAAACGAGTGTCTGAGCTTTCTTTCGGTGAGTTTGAAGACAACCAAATAGACTTGTTTGGGGATGCCTACGAATTCCTGATTTCAAACTATGCCGCCAATGCGGGTAAATCCGGTGGCGAATTTTTCACCCCTCAGCACGTTTCAAAATTGATCGCACAGCTGGCCATGCACGGCCAAACCAGCGTCAATAAAATCTATGACCCTGCGGCGGGTTCGGGCTCGTTGCTTTTACAAGCTAAAAAGCACTTTGATGCGCATATCATTGAAGATGGTTTTTTTGGCCAAGAGCTCAACCACACTACTTACAACTTAGCGCGTATGAATATGTTTTTGCACAACATTAACTACGACAAGTTTAATATTCAGTTGGGTGATACCTTAACAGAGCCACATTTTTTAGACGACAAGCCGTTTGATGCCATTGTCTCTAACCCGCCTTATTCAGTGAAATGGATTGGTAGCGACGACCCAACCCTAATCAACGATGACCGCTTTGCGCCCGCAGGCGTACTTGCGCCTAAATCAAAAGCCGACTTTGCCTTTGTGCTGCATGCACTGAGTTACCTATCAAGCAAAGGTCGTGCAGCCATTGTTTGCTTCCCCGGTATTTTTTACCGTGGTGGTGCTGAGCAAAAAATTCGCCAATACCTTGTAGATAATAACTACGTTGAAACCGTGATTTCACTTGCACCAAACCTGTTCTTTGGCACCACCATTGCGGTAAATATCTTGGTACTGTCAAAACACAAAAGCGACACTACTACCCAGTTTATCGATGCCAGTGGCCTATTTAAAAAAGAAACCAATAACAACGTGTTAACGGATAACGACGACGAAAAAAATCCGGGTCATATTCAGCAAATCATGAAAGTGTTTGCCAGCAAAGAGAACGTGGAACACTTTGCTAAATCGGTAGATTTGGATGTTATCGCAGGCAATAGCTATAACCTATCGGTAAGTAGTTATGTGGAAGCCGAGGACACTCGCGAGCTAGTGGACATTACTGAGCTTAATGCCGAACTTAAAACCACCGTTGCTAAAATTGATGCGCTTCGCAGTGATATTGATGCCATTGTGGCAGAGATTGAAGGTGAGGAGGTTGAGGCATGAGTAATTTGAGTTATTTAGAGAAGCTATTTGATGGGGTTGAAGTTGAGTGGCTGCCATTGAAAGATGTTCTGGTGCGCACTAAGGGGACAAAAATAACGGCCGGACAGATGAAAACCCTTCACAAAGATGGAGCGCCATTAAAGATTTTTGCAGGAGGTAAAACTGTTGCCTTTGTGGGTTTTGAAGATATACCTGAAAAGGATGTAAATCGAGAGCCGTCCATTATTGTAAAGTCCCGAGGTGTAATTGAGTTCGAGTATTACGAAAAACCGTTCTCACATAAAAATGAAATGTGGTCATATTACTCGGATAATAATGCGATCCATATTAAGTTTATATACCATTTTTTGAAATTGCATGAACGCCACTTTCAAGGCATCGGTAGCCGAATGCAAATGCCTCAAATTGCAACGCCAGATACTGATAAATTTCTCGTGCCCATCCCATGCCCAGATAACCCAGAAAAATCGCTGACAATACAAGCTGAAATTGTACGCATTCTGGACGCATTTACCACCATGACCGCCGAGCTGACCGCCGAGCTGACCGCCGAGCTTAACCTACGGAAAAAACAATACAACTACTACCGCGACCAGTTGCTAAGTTTTGACCTGTCTGCCGATCAGGCAGGAGAGGGTGAAGTTGAGTGGGTAAAATTAAGTACAGTAGCCAATATCAAAAACGGCAAAGATTGGAAGAAGTTGGGAGCGGGCAACATCCCTGTTTATGGCTCTGGCGGAATCATGCAGTATGTGGATACTTTTGCTTACAACAAACCAACTGTATTAATACCAAGAAAAGGCTCTATAACTAATATTTTTTATGTAGATGAGCCCTTCTGGAATGTTGATACGATTTACTACACAGAATTAGACTTAGATAAAATCATTCCAAAATTCTTTTATTATTTCATGACAACTATTGACATGATGCAATTAGATACTGGGTCAGGTAGACCAAGCCTTACGCAGGCGATTTTGAATGAAATTAAGATTCCTTTACCAACACTTGATGAGCAAGCTCGTATTATCAGTCTTTTGGATAAATTCGACACCTTAACAACTTCGCTGCAAGAAGGTCTCCCTCGCGAAATCGAGTTACGCCAAAAACAATACGAGTATTATCGTGACCTGTTGTTGAGCTTCCCTGCCAGTCCGGCAGGCGGGCCGAAATCTCATTCAGATGAGGCAGCCTAATGGCCTATCAACCACCTTTTACCATCACCACCGATATTTTGAACTTGGTGGCGCAAATCAGCCAGCAGGTGGGTGAATTAAATGCCAGCCAGCTCAATGCCTCGCCGCAACTGCGCAAGCAAAACCGCATCAAAACCATCACCGGCACGCTGGCGATTGAAGGCAATAGCTTAACTGAAGAACAAATTACCGCCATTGTTGAGGGTAAGCCTGTGCTGGGCAGCGTGCGTGAGCTGGCCGAGGTAAAAGGCGCGATTGCCGCTTATGATGCACTGCCTGCATTCACACCCAGCGAGATTTCCGATTTACTCACGGCTCACGGTTTAATGCTGTCAGATATTCTTGTGAATGCCGGTGAGTTTCGCAGTAAAAGCGTGGGTATCCATAAAGGTGGTGTGGTGCACCATGTTGCGCCGCCTGCGCATCAGGTATCCGGTTTAATGGCTGATTTAATCCAATGGCTTAAGCAAACAAAAGATCACCCATTGATCGCCAGTTGTGTATTTCATTACGAATTTGAGTTTATTCACCCCTTTGCCGATGGTAACGGCCGAATGGGGCGGTTATGGCAAACGCTGATTTTATCCAAGTGGCATCCGTTGTTTTTATCTTTGCCGCTAGAAAGTGTGATTAAAGACCATCAGCAAGCCTATTATCACGCCCTAGAGCAGGCCGATAACCAAGCAGACAGTACGCCGTTTATTCATTTTATGTTGTCGGTTATTCAGCAAACGCTGGCGCAAAATGCCTCTGTAAATGCCCCTCTAAAAGAAGGTGAAAACGCCCCTGTAAATACCCTTATCAATGTAACGGGCCTTAAAACGCCTGAGGCTATTTTAGCATTGCTCAGTAACACGCCCGAGCTAACCCGACAACAACTCGCTGATACCTTGAATAAAGACGTGAGAACCATTGGCCGTGCCATTAGCAAGCTGCAAAAAGAAGGCAAGTTAACCCGAATAGGCTCAGATAAAACCGGCCACTGGCAAGTTACTTCATAATGCGATGCTGTGGCTATTTCCATTTTGGAAAACACCACTGCTAACCAAAAGAAAAGGATGTAAACGAATGACGACGTATAAAACGGTGGCAGAATCCAATAATTTTATTGTTTTAGATAAATACACCAAAGAGTGGAAAGTCGCTGAAAATTTTCAAAGCGAAGCCGATTTAGAACGTGAGCTGATTCAGGACCTAAGCAACCAGGGCTATGAGTATTTGCCTGCTCTGACGACACCCGATGCCATGCTGGTGAATGTGCGTAAACAATTACAAGCCCTCAACAAGGTCGAGTTTACCGATGCTGAGTGGGCTCGCTTTTGCGAGCAATACTTAAACACCCCAAGCGATAATATTCTTGATAAAACTCGCAAGGTGCACAGTGACTATATCTTCGATTTTGTCTTTGATGATGGCCATATAGAAAATATCTACCTGTTCGACAAGAAGACCATTGCTCGTAACAAAGTGCAGGTGATTAAGCAGTTTGAGCAAACGGGAAGCCATGCCAACCGTTACGATGTGACGATTTTGGTCAATGGTTTGCCTTTGGTGCAAATTGAACTTAAAAAGCGTGGTGTGGCGATCCGTGAGGCATTTAATCAAATTCATAGGTACAGCAAAGAGAGCTTTAATAGCGAGAACTCGTTGTACAAGTTCTTGCAGCTGTTTGTGATCTCTAATGGCACCGACACGCGCTATTTTGCCAACACGACAAAGCGTGACAAAAACAGCTTCGACTTTACGATGAACTGGGCGAAGTCAGACAATACGCTGATCAAGGATTTAAAAGACTTTACGGCGACTTTTTTCCAGAAAGAGACCCTGCTTGAAGTGATCTTGCGTTACTCTGTGTTTGACGTAAGCAATACCTTACTTGTAATGCGCCCCTACCAGATTGCCGCTACAGAGCGCATTTTATGGAAGATTAAGAGCGCATTTAACGCTAAAAATTGGAGCAACACCGAGAGCGGCGGATACATTTGGCACACTACCGGTTCAGGCAAAACACTAACCAGCTTTAAAGCGGCACGTTTGGCCACCGATTTAGACTGTATAGATAAAGTCTTTTTTGTGGTTGACAGAAAAGACCTCGACTATCAGACCATGAAAGAGTATCAGCGGTTCTCGCCTGATAGTGTGAACGGTTCAGACAGTACCGCAGGGCTTAAGAGTAACCTGGATAAAGACGATAACAAGATTGTCGTCACCACAATCCAAAAGCTCAATAACTTAATCAAAAGTGAAAGCGATTTAGCTATTTACAACAAGCAGGTTGTCTTTATTTTTGATGAGTGTCATCGAAGCCAGTTCGGTGAAGCGCAGAAAAACCTGAAGAAGAAATTCAAAAAGTACTACCAGTTTGGCTTTACCGGTACGCCAATTTTCCCTGAAAACGCCTTGGGTGCTGAAACCACGGGCAGCGTGTTTGGCCAGCAGTTGCACACGTATGTGATCACTGATGCCATTCGTGATGAAAAAGTACTCAAGTTCAAAGTGGACTATAACGATGTTCGTCCGCAATTTAAGAGCATTGAGACTGAGCAGGATGAAAAGAAGCTCAGTGCCGCAGAGAACAAGAAAGCGTTCTTACACCCGATGCGCATTCGTGAAATCTCGCAGTATATTCTGAACCATTTTAACCAGAAAACGCATCGAGCCTATTCTGGTGCCAAAGGGTTTAACGCTATGTTTGCGGTCAGTAGTGTTGATGCAGCGAAAGCCTACTATGAAACCTTCAAAACATTGCAGGCCGAGGCCGAAAGTGGACCTACAAGTAAACCTCTGCGCATCGCGACTATCTTCTCATTTGCAGCCAATGAAGAGCAAGACGCCATTGGTGATATTTTAGATGAGAGCTTTGAAGTTAGTGCCATGAACAGCAGCGCAAAAGAGTTTTTGAGCGCCGCGATTAACGATTACAACGCCATGTTTAAATCTAACTATGGCGTAGACAGTAATGGTTTTCAGAACTACTACCGTGACCTTGCCCAGCGCGTGAAGAATCAAGGAATAGATCTGCTTATCGTGGTGGGTATGTTTTTAACGGGCTTTGATGCACCTACGCTCAATACTTTGTTTGTTGACAAGAATTTACGCTATCACGGCTTGATGCAGGCGTTTTCTCGCACTAACCGCATTTATGATGCAACGAAGACCTTTGGCAATATTGTTACCTTCCGGGATTTGGAGCAGGCAACCATTGATGCTATCACTTTGTTTGGTGACAAAAACACCAAAAACGTGGTGTTGGAGAAGAGCTACAAAGAATACATGGAAGGCTTTAACGATATTGCTACTGGCCAAGCGCGTCGAGGTTTTGTTGATATCGTAAAAGAGCTGCAAGAACGTTTTCCAAACCCAGAAAATATTGAAAAAGAACAAGATAAAAAAGAATTTGCCAAGCTGTTTGGTGAATACCTAAAAGCAGAAAATATTTTACAAAACTACGATGAGTTTGCTGGATTAAAAGCGCTGCAAAGCTTAGATACCAGTGATGAACAAGCTGTTGAAGCGTTCAAGTCAAAGTACTATCTGGATGATGCTGACATCGAGGCAATGCAAACCATCGATATGCCAAGTGAGCGTGCTATTCAAGATTATCGCTCTACCTACAACGATACCCGTGACTGGTTGCGACGCGATAAAGAAGGTCAGGACAAAGATAAATCAACGGTAGACTGGGACGACGTGGTCTTTGAAATTGATTTGCTTAAATCTCAGGAAATAAACCTCGATTATATTCTTGAACTTATTTTTGATCACAATAAGAAGAACAAGAGCAAAGAAGGCTTGATTGAAGAAGTTCGTCGTATGATCCGCGGTAGCCTTGGCAATAGAGCGAAAGAAAGCTTGGTGGTTGATTTTATTAACCAGACAAACCTAGATGAGATCAATGACAAAGCCAGCATTATCGACGCTTTCTTCAAATTCGCCCAGGCGGAGCAGAAGCGCGAAGCCGATGCCATTATTGCCTCTGAAAAGCTTAATATCGATGCTGCCAAACGCTATATTGCGTCATCACTCAAACGTGAGTACGCCTCTGAAAATGGCACTGCACTGAATGAGGCGCTGCCCAAACTTAGCCCATTAAACCCACAGTACCGAACCCAGAAGCAAACGGTGTTTCAGAAAATTGCCGCTTTTGTTGAAAAATTCAAAGGTGTGGGTGGGCAGATATAAAAATCATGATCTATTGAAGTGCTGTTTACTTGTTCGATGATAAAGATTTTACAGAATCTATTCTTTTGGTGAGTAGCACTTTAGTGATACTAAGTAAGAAATTACCGCTTTTAAGTTCAACTGAACTGGTTTAATTGAGCCGGACAGGACTGGTTGAACTTAAAAGCACAAACAGCTTAAGAAAATTTTAAAGGGAAGCGTATAGCTTCCCTTTTATGCCGTGCTTTGGCTATGCTTTGAATATCAGATTAACTTACTTAGGTTATTCTTCGAAGAACTGATTATTTTGCGGATCTTTGTAAAAATACTTAAATTTTAAGTTTACATGTTTTTTAATTTCATTGAACCATGTTAACTCGTCAGTGAGTGGATAATTACCACCAACAACCCATATTTCACTACAATCTTCCGTGTTTGGATATAAAGCATATCGAAGTAACTGTCCTATCGCGGCTTCAATATCCTCTTTGGCATTTGATTTAAATTTTAGCTCAGCAATTAAAGTTGTGTTTGTTTCTTTACTTTTTAAAACTACATCACGAATGTGAGCTCGCCCTAGATCTTCGCTTTGACTTGAAATCGCATAGTGGCAATATTCAGAGTTATGCAACCACTGGATAAATTACCTCTCTAACTCCGCTTCTCTAAATTGTATCTCTATAGACTCAACTTGCTTCCTAATAGCTGTTTTTAGAGTTATGTCACTTTCTCTCGATGCTAAATCACTTAAGTGTTTTTCTTCGTAAATTACCCAAAGTACTATATTTATTAGTAACTCATCGTAGTCATCGCCTAAGTTAGCATGGATAAATTCTTTTAATTTAATATTAGCGTCGAACCAGTTAGTGTATTTATATTTAAACCCCCATTTTTGGGTGAAATATGAGCATATGTACTCAAATGCATCTTTGGTAACGGTAGTGGAAAAATGTTGGGGAGCAGCGACCGCAAAAACACGATTGAGTAGAGCTTTATGCAAATATTTTACCTTGCCATCGTCTTTCAGCTTTTGTAAGTCTTCTACACATTCTTGGTAAGTGACTAAAGATTGGCTACTAATTATTTTTTTAGTAATATTTTTTAAAGTACTCTTAGATAATTCAAACTCCTCTTTAGATAGTGCACCCTGTTTTAAGCTTGAGATATAATTGTCTCGGCTATACCAAAGATCCCATAATAGCTGTTCGCTTATATCAGTCTCGTTTTTAGCGTTTGCTACAGTGCTAACAATTTTTTGATAGCCTATGTACCAATCATTACGATCAATTTGGCATGACGAAATCATTGCACTGAAAAAGCTATCAAGGTGCGGCGTTTCTGTATTAGTGTAATCAGTAGGGATATGCGGTAAGCGGGAGAGAGTTATTATTTATCCCACTTGGGAGTGCAGTTAAGCGCTCGTTCCCAAACGCGGTCACGTTGGAAAGTTAGATTAACTTTATCATTTATATTATTTTACTTATTTGCTTTATCTTTGCTTCTACCTTGGCTAACCAAATCAGCGGAATAATAATTAAAGAAGATCCTATAGCCAAGCTCAGGTCCGGTATTTCATCGAACCACAGCACCCCTACAACTACAGCACCTAATAAGCCAGTGTATTCGGCACTGGAAATTTTACTGGCTTCGATTGCTCTATATACCAATACACATATACCAGCATAAATTAGGATAAAAGTGTTGGAGCCTGTTGCCGTTAACATTGGAGTCCAGTCCCAAG
>NZ_JAKGAW010000041.1:0-37789 GCF_021532475.1 Pseudoalteromonas sp. APAL1
AGCTCAGACAACGCGCAATGCGTGAGTTAGGCATTAATGTTGAGTTTACCCCAATGGGCAGTGCTGCTGTACTACAAAAAGCAGCTGCAAACCCAAATTCTTTCGATCTCTATGAGCAATGGTCTGATTCAATCAACATACTATGGCAAGCGGGTGCAATACAGCCATTAGATATTGATAGGTTAAACTATTGGCAAGAAATTAACCCTTTGACTAAAACAGGCAAGATTACACCTGAAGCAAGCATAGGAGCCGGAGATTCACCTAACAAGTTACTTTATGTTCAAGCCGATGGCTCCTTGGGAGCTACACCTACAAAGCAAATTAGTTTTATGCCTTATGTCCATAATGTTGATTCATTTGGCTACAACACTAATTTTATAGAACAAGGTATTCCTTATGAAACAGAGTCATGGGCTTGGTTACTTGATGAAAAAAACAAAGGTAAAGTGGCTTTAGTGAATGCTCCCACTATTGGAATCTTTGATGCAGCTTTAGCAGCTCAAGGCAAAGGACTGATGCGTTTCAACGATATTGGCAATATGAGTATTTCTGAAATAGATCAGCTATTTGCAATTCTACTCGAGAAAAAAAGGCAAGGTCATTTCGCTGGCTTTTGGACGTCTGTTCCGCAGTCTGTAGATTTCATGAAAATGAAACGGGTCAATATTCAAAGTATGTTTTCTCCAGGTGTAAGTGCATGTAAAGGACAGGGGATACCTGTTGTTTATGCTTCTCCCAAAGAAGGGTACCGTGCATGGCATGGGGTTATGTGCTTATCTTCAAATACACAAGGGCATGTAAAAGATGCGGCATATGAGTATATGAATTGGTGGTTATCTGGCTATCCTGGAGCATTTATTGCGCGCCAAGGTTATTATATTTCTAACCCAGAGCGCAGTCAGCCGCTTATGTCAAAGCCGGAATGGGATTATTGGTATGAAGGAAAAGCTGCATCAATAGACCTGCAAGGTACAGATGGAAAAGTGTCAGTTAAAGCGGGCCAGATGCGAGATGGTGGCAGTTATATAAAGCGTTTTTCGAATATTGCCGTTTGGAATACAGTAATGCCTAATTATGATTACAGCTTAGATAAGTGGTATGAGCTATTAAACTCATAGGGAATTAAATTGATTAATATCATTTCTAAGTCACTGGCAGCTAAAGTATTACTTGCATTAATGCTGGTGATATTAGTCATGGGAATAAGCTTTGTTGTGATGAACAAGCGCCTCAAAACAATTGAAGTGTCTTTCAATGATATTAGCCGTATAAGCAATTATGCAGTCAGCATCTTAAGCATAAACAAAGATATTGTTGAAATGCAAAGAGATATTTCTGTCTATGGCTCGTCTGGAAGTGAAGCTGTTTTTAGTAAAATCATAGAGAATTTCGACAGTGTAAAAAGCCGTTTAAATGAAGTTAACTTGAAATCAGATGAGAGTGATAGCCAAGTATATTTAGACTCTATGTCTGAGTTAATCGACAGATATAGTGATAATTTAGGTGTGCTCACGAAGCGATATGAAATTAGATCAGAGCTCATCGAAGTTGAACTTCCGAGCATTTATTTTGAGGCCGTTACTCATCTTGAAAACCTAAAGAAGCTAGCTGTTTCAAACGAACAAATGTTGATCATCGCGGAAAGCCTCAATATGTGGCATGTGCTACATCGTGATGCCTATCAATTTTTAACTAAAAAAGACTATACAAAACGAACTGCCGTTAATAATGCTTTGCAGGTGTTATCTGGGCTTAATAATGATCTAGCTATGACACAACAAGATGATGTTCAGAGTGAAATTTTAAGAACAGCGACATTAGCGAGCACTTATCAGAACACTTTTTCAAAAGCTATTCAGGCCAATCGCAACTACTTTAGTTTGGTAAATGTTGTAATGGCGGGGGATGCAATCGAGTTTAGTACACTAGCAAATAAGCTAAGAGAGAATTCTTTAGCCCATTTAAATCAGATCAAAAAAGACGCAGAAATCACAGTTTCTAAAACCGAAAAAATATTAAAAGCACTGGCGGCTGTCGTGTTTATTTATGTGTTAGCGCTTGCCGCATTTTTTCATCTACAAATATCTCAAGCCATCAAGAGGCTCACTGTCAGTTTTCAACGCTTTTTAGAGGGGGATTTATCGGCACCAATACATGATTTAAACCGTAAAGATGAAATTGGAGTTCTTGCAAGCGCAGCAGATAGCTTTCGTATTTTAAGTCGTGATCTTTCTGAAGCAAAAAAAGTTGCAGAGCACACGACAAAAGTAAAATCAGAGTTTCTCGCCAATATGAGTCATGAAATAAGAACTCCTATGAATGGTATTTTAGGAATGGCTCGACAATTGAGTAGAACAACACTCACTACAGAACAGGCAAAGATGCTTGCTATTATTCAGTCTTCTGGTTCGAGTTTATTAGTGATTATTAATGATATTTTGGATTTAAGTAAAATAGAGGCTTCTAAAATTGAGCTAGAATCTCAACCAATTAAGTTAAGCAGTATGTTAGATGAACTCCAGCATCTATTTTTAGAACAAGCACATAGCAAGAATATTCAATTTAATATTGAAACAAGCCCTGATGGCAAAGAGGCCATCTTCTTAGGAGATGAAACGCGTTTGAAACAAGTACTAATTAACTTACTTGGTAACGCAATTAAATTTACAGAACGAGGTAATGTGACGTTGAGTGTTGAAATTGCTCAACGTAATGATGAATTTAGCTTAACGTTTAACGTAATAGATACTGGGATTGGTATAGTCAAAGAGCACATGAGTAATTTATTTGAAGCCTTTTCACAAGCTGATGCCTCAATTACACGTCGCTTTGGTGGTACAGGGTTAGGTTTGGCTATTTCGAGTAAGTTACTCAATTTGATGGGCACAACTTTACATGTTGAAAGTGAAGCTGGTGTTGGTTCACGTTTTTATTTTCAGATGGTAGCAAAACAGAGCTTTAAGCATGCTGATATAAAAGAGGTAGCGCTGATGAAATTTCCAGATGAGTCTTTTGATTTCTCAAGACTGAATGTTCTGATTGTTGAAGACAATGAAATCAATCAGGTCGTTATCGAAGCGATGCTAAATGAATTTAATATTAGCTCAATAAAAATAGCAAATGATGGTGAACAAGCCATATTACAATGTGAGAAACAGTTATTTGATATTATTTTCATGGACATGCAAATGCCTGTTTTAGATGGCCCTCAGGCAACAATAAAAATACGCGAGAAAGAAGCCTTTAAATCAACACCTATCATTGCATTGACTGCTAATGTATTAAGTGCAGATAAGCAGCGTTGTTTTGATGCTGGGATGAATGATTTCATTGCTAAACCAATAAAGTATGAATCTCTTAAAGAGGTATTGTTAAAGTGGTGCACACCAGCAGATGACAGCCAAGAGGAGCATTATACCTGCTCAAAGTGAGCCTATGTGTATACAGTAAAATACGAATGTATTGTTTTCGATTTGTTTGTGCTTTTATATAAATAAAGTTGCAGAGTACAACAACAATAATCCCAAGCTAATCATTTCAACTCGTATAAAAAGTCCGTATAATCCACGCCGAACTTTTTACTATGAAACATGGCTTAGCAAAGCCTGTATGAGCAGAGCAAATGAATCAAACTGATACTAGAAAAGAAACTCTTGAATTTAATAAACTTCAAAAGCGTCTAAGAAGGCATGTTGGTAACGCGATTACTGATTACAACATGATTGAAGACGGTGATGTTGTTATGGCGTGTATCAGTGGTGGTAAAGATTCTTTTGCGATGCTAGATATTTTGCTTAATTTACAAAAAGCAGCGCCAATTAAATTTGAAGTGATTGCGGTAAACCTTGATCAGAAGCAGCCAGGCTTTCCTGAGCACATTTTGCCTGATTACTTTGAAACGCTAAATATCCCGTATTACATCGTTGATAAAGATACCTACTCAGTAGTAAAGGAAAAAGTACCAGAAGGTAAGACGACGTGTGGTCTTTGTTCACGACTTCGTCGCGGCACACTTTATTCATTCGCAGAAAAAATTGGCGCGACAAAACTAGCACTTGGTCATCACATGGATGACATTGTTGAGACAATGTTCTTAAATATGTTTCATGGTTCACGATTAAAAGCGATGCCACCAAAATTACGCTCTGATGATGAACGTAACGTAGTCATTCGTCCGTTGTCATATTGCCGTGAGAAAGATTTAATTAAATACGCAGAGCATAAAGATTTCCCGATTATTCCTTGTAACTTGTGTGGCTCACAAGAAAACCTTCAGCGTCAATCAATTAAAGCCATGCTGACAGAGTGGGATAAGAAAACTCCGGGTCGTGTTGAGAGTATCTTTAAGTCTTTACAGAATGTTAGCCCAAGTCAGCTTGCAGACAGAAACTTATTTGATTTTGAAAACTTACCACTTGATAGAGAAGGCAATCGTGAAAGCTATGACTTTAGCGAGGCGGTAGTCTCTTCGACAAACATTGATGAATCATTATTTATTGATGTAACAAACATATAATACCAATCCGCAATAATACTTAAGCGAATTGGTATAAAAAAAGCCCCGAAATGGGGCTTTTTTAATGCGTTTTAAAAATGTTATTTAGCAAGAGGGCTGACGTAGCCGTCTGGTTTTAACGCTAATACATCACAATCAAGACTATCAATGACATGCTCTGCAGTGTTACCGACAAGCGCCGCGCTTAACCCCGTGCGACCGACAGTACCAATCACAACTAATTCGCTGTTTAACCGTGCAGCAACATCAGGAATGACATCTTCTGGTAAGCCTTCTTCAATGTGGCAATGAGCTTTATCAATATTAAACCCTTCAGCTAACGAAAGCGTTGATTCAAAGTGATGTTTCTTAACTGATTCGTTATAAACACCCGGGTTGAACTCAGGAATTTCAATAGCAATGTTAACCGGAGTTGCAGGGTATGCATTCACAAGGTTAAGAGTGGCATTCGCTAAATCACAAATGAAGCGAGCATCATTAATTATACGCTTGTTAAGTTCAAGGTGTTGTTCGTTTTCACTTACCGCGTTCACTGCTGCAAGAATATTACCTTGTGCTGGCCACTCTTTTTCTTTAACAAGTAAAACTGGAGCAGGGCACTTGCGAATTAGGTGCCAGTCAGTTGGCGTGAAGATAACTGATTTAAGCGTATCGTGTTGATGGGTACCTTTTACGACTAAATCATAGCCGTCATTAATAACAGTATTAATGATTGCCTCGTAAGGACGGTTATGCCAAACAACACAGCTATCAATGGTAAGCTCAGGATAAAGTGCAATTTGCTCGTTTAGCCATGCTTGGCGATCTTTGATTACTGCCTCACGCATCGCTTCACGCTCATCAGCAGAAAGCATCGTGGTCATTTCGTAAGAGAAGTCGTAGATACTGAGGAAAGCGGTGATGGTCGCGCCAGATTTTTTGGCTAGATCAATTGAGCGGCTTAAACTGTGTTGCTGCTCTTTGGTTGGGTCTATAACTGCTAAAATTCGTTTAATTGCGTCCATGTGCTGCTCCTTAACTGTTCCGCAAAAAGTAGTACTTTGAGTGTAACCTAAATTTAGAACAGTTAAAGGGGCAAACAATAGAAAGTTGCGTTAAATCAAACTCTACTTACATTTAATCGCTGCTGTTGTTGCAAGTGCTTGCTGGTCCAAAATGGTGATAAATTTACCTTCAACCTTAATAAAACCAGCTTTCTGGAAGCGGCTTAAAAGGCGGCTAATTGTTTCAACAGTAAGGCCTAAATAGTTACCGATCTCGCCACGTGTCATGGTTAAACGGAATTCTTTACGCGAAAAACCGCGCTCACCGAAACGTTCTGCAAGATTATAGATAAAACTCGCTAGGCGCTCTTCAGCTGACTTTTTATTGAGTAACAATAACATTTCTTGGTCATAGTTAATTTCATTACTCATTAAACGCATAATTTGTTGGCGTAGCTTTGGTAATTTACCTGCTAAATCATCGAGGGTATCGAATGGAATTTCACATACCATTGAGGTTTCAAGTGCTTGCGAGAAGCTTTGATGAGCCATTTTGTTAATTGCATCGAAACCGACTAAATCACCAGCTAAATGAAAACCAGTAATTTGCTCATCGCCTTGCTCAGATAACGTGTAAGATTTAAACGAACCTGAGCGTACCGCATATATCGCATTTAAGCTTTCACCAGACTCAAATAAAAAGTCACCTTTGTGCAGTGGTTTTTTGCGCTCGATGATTTCATCAAGACGATCCATTTCTTGACCGTTTAATGAAAATGGCAAACATAGCTGGCTAATACTGCAATTATTACAGCTAATTGTGCATAAGCCTTTTGACTTGTTTTGTGAGAAGTCCATACATCAAATCCATTCAAATAAGTTAACAACGCGTAAGATTAATGAACTAGCTTATCGGTTGCTATAATTAATAAGTATATACCGTACCATATTATTACGCTGCCTAGAATAACCCTAGTCCAAACATGGTTGAAAATAGCGTTTATTTTTTGACTGACTAGACCTACGCTTATCATCGCAGGAAAGGTTCCTAACGCGAAAAATAACATTACCCCAGCCCCATGTAGTGCTGATGGACTGGTGAGAGCCCAAGTCAGTGCTGAATAAACTAATCCGCAGGGCAACCAACCCCATAAAGCGCCATAGAGTAGGGCTTTAGGTGTTGTATCGACCGGTAATAAATAACGATTGAGCTTAGCTAAATGCTGCCATACTAGGGTTTTTCCTAGTTTTTCTAACCACTGTAGGGTCGCCGCTAAGCGCATAATATAAACCCCAACGAGGAGCATAAAAATGCCACTTAAAAACGATAATGCTATAGAAATAGTGGTATTTTGCGCTGCAAAACGACTGCTAATTCCAGCGACTAAGGCACCAGCAAGCATGTAACTAAGCGCACGACCCAGGTTATAAGCAACAGAAAAACTGACGGCGCGGTTTTTGTTAACAGCAAGTTGTAAACTACTGGCAATGCCACCACACATAGCTAGACAGTGACCACTGCCTAACAAACCCATTACAAATGCACTAATAAACAGCGGATCAATCATTACTTTTGTTGTGCTGCTCTTTATCGTCTTCGAACAGGATACTGTGGCCCTGTTTGTTTAAATCAGAAAATTGTTCGCTTTTTACAGCCCAAAAGAACACCCCAATAGCAATTAGCACAAATAATATGGCAATCGGGATAAGCATGTAGATGATACTCATAGTTTTAATAACCTTAATGAGTTGGTAATAACCAAAATGGAGCTTGCAGACATACCGATGACGGCCATCCAAGGAGCAACAAGCCCAAGGGCTGCCAGTGGTAAAATCGAACCATTGTAAATAAGTGATAATGCCAAGTTTTGCTTAACAATACGGCGTGTCTTTTTCGACACAGTTAGCAAATGCTCGATGGCGGTTAGATCACTATTGAGTAATACCACATCAGCACTGTTTTTGGAAATATCAGCGCCTGTTTCCATTGCAATAGATAAATGGGCACTGGCAAATACTGGGCTATCATTGACTCCATCACCCACCATGGCAACAATGGCGCCTTTGTTTGCGAGTGCTTCAACATGAGTTTGTTTATCGCGAGGGCTACATGCTGCGTGCACGGTATCTAAATTTAACTGTTTTGCGATTCGCTCACCACTGTTTGATGCATCACCCGTTAACATGTGACACTTTATTTGTTGAGAGTGCAGCTCAGTGATTAGTTTTTCTGCGTTGTTACGTAAGCTATCGGCGAGATAAAAGCGCGCAACTACTTGTTTATCGACATACAAGGTTGCTTGTGCATCTGCTTTTTCGGTATCAAACCAGCCGCTTTTACCTATCGCTAGGTGCTGTTTATTAAGCTCTGCTGTAATACCTTTACCCGGTTCGATTGTGACATTTTCGATAGGGTTAACCGTGTCGTTGTAAGTTGCAAACGCATTAGCAATTGGGTGTTCTGAGAAGCTTTCAAGTTGCGCTGCTAATCGTAATGCATCAGCTTCACTATAATGGCTGCTGACCATTTCAACACGCTCAATAGTGAAACGACCCTGCGTTAAAGTACCTGTTTTATCGAAGGCGATATCTGTTAATTGTGGTAGCGTTTCTAAAACATGGGCTTGTTTAATTAAAATGCCACGCTTTGTAAGGCTGGCTACGGCACAGGTTAGGGCAGTTGGAATCGCTAAACTAAGGGCGCAAGGGCAGGTTGCAACAAGCACCGAAATAGTAACCCAAAAAGCATGCTCAGGGTCTATTTGATACCAGCCAATCGCTGTAATGGAGGCAAACAGTAATAAACACGCAACAAACCACTGCGCGACTTTATCTGTGATCTCAACTAATCGAGGGCGTTTGGTTAATGCTGTGTGTTGTAACTTAATAATTTGATTAAGCAGCGTATTTTGGCCGATTTTGTTGATCTCAATACTGATCACGCCATCGTGGTTAATAGTACCAGCGTAAACCTGATGGCTGATAAATTTATTAACTGGCTGATGCTCGCCTGTCATCATGGCTTCATCAACAGTTGTTTTACCTTTGATCACAACACCATCAGCAGGAATGGTTTCGCCTGCTTTAATTAAAACAACATCGCCTAATTTAAGCTTTTTAGCAGCAATAATTGATTCTTGATTATCGCTATTGATAATTCGTGCAGTTAAAGGCAAAAGTTTTTGTAAGTTAGCAGTAAATTCACTGGCTTTTAAACGGGCTCTAAATTCTAAATATTTACCCAGTAATAATAAGAAGGTAAACATACAGATAGATTCAAAATAAACTTCGCCAACCGACATTAATGTGGCATAGCAGCTCGCACCATAAGCACCAAAAATCGCTAAAGATACGGGTAAGTCCATATTGAGCTGTTTGGCTTTTAAACCATTAATTGCATTGGTTAAGAACGGCAGGGCGCTGTATAAAATAACCGGCGAAGCAAGAACTAAGCTTATCCAGCGGAAATACTGTTCAAAGTTTTCTTCCATGCCCGAGAACATGCCAAAATACATGGCAAAAGCGAACATCATTACTTGCATAGTCATCAGACCTGCAACACCTAATCGGCGGATATAGGCTTTAGCGGCTTGTTGTTTTTGACTCGCTTCAAGATCAGCCTGAAACGGGTAAGCTTTATAGCCGATTTCGTGTAATGAAGTGATAATTTGGCTAAGTGGAGTAACCGATTTATCCCATTGGATCATCGCACGATTAGTCGATGTATTTACATCCACACGCTTAATTGCTTTTAAATTGAGTAATTGTTTCTCGATTAACCAAGCACAGGCAGCACAGGTGATACCTTCGACGGTAAGAAGCACTTCTGATAAGTCATTTGTGGCTGAAATAAACTCATCTTGTATATCTTCGTTATCGTAGCTCTTAATTAACTCAAGCTGCTCTGGAACAAGTTGTTCTACTTTACCAGAGCGCACAGTTCTAAACTTATAGTAATCGGTCATGCCTTGGGCGACGATATTCTCAGCAACCGTTTGGCAACCAATACAACACATAGGTTGTGCCTTACCGTCTATTTCGACAGTCGCATTAAAGCCTTTTGGCACACTTTCAAGACAATGAAAGCAATTATCGGACATTTGAGTTTACTACTTATATTCAGGGCTAATCGAAATTGTTTTATCAGTAGGAAGAGTAATGTCTTCTTTTAACTTCCAACTATTATCGATAGGTTCAATAAACACTGTGTATGCACCGTCAACGTGAGTGTCGAGTAGGGCTGTAAAGTCACCATGAGCGTTTTTCATTAAACTAACATTGAAGTCATTGGCTTTAATGGTGCGATGATAAAATGACATTTTTAAAGAGTGAACTTGGCTTGCATCACCTTTAGTAAATTTAAAGCTAACTTTATCACCAGTTACATCTAAATCACCATGCAGATATAGTGCTTTGGCTTTATTGAATTTACTGAGTTCAAGGTTAATTGCTTTACCTTTTTTATAGTAGTCATCAACAACCATATCAGGGCCATTGCCAATAGCCATATAAATTAGACCAAAACAGCCGATAATTGCAGCAAGCGGGAAGGAGATTAAAAACCATGGCCAAAAGTTTTTATACCAAGGAGTCGGTTTCATAGTACTTATACCTTAAAAAATGTTGTACGCATTTTATCGGATCTAAAAGCAAAAGACTAAAAAAAAGCCTCCAGATGGAGGCTTTTTTGATCTTAATTAATCTATTGAATTAAAAGATTAATTGTTTATACATTTTATTAACGACGTGGTTATTTATCTTGCGATAAGCTGTAAACGTACGCTGTTAATAGGTGTACTTTATCTTCACCTAGAATGTCCTTCCATGCTGGCATTACACCGGCACGGCCATTTCTAAGTGTTTCTTCAACAGCACGTTTAGAGCCACCATACAACCAGATGTTATCAGTTAGGTTAGGTGCACCAAATGGTAAGTTATGTGCAACTGAACCTTTACCGTCAGCACCGTGACACGCTGCACACATTGCGAACTTCGCAGCACCTGCTTCAGCATCTTTTTGGTTTACAGTACGGCCAGATAAGCTTAGTACGTGAGCAGTCATTTCTTTAATACCTTGCTCACCAAGTGCATCACCCCAAGGTGGCATCGCAGCAACACGACCATAAAGAAGTGTTTCTTTGATTTTGTCTGGCGTACCACCATATAACCAATCTTTATCAGTTAGGTTAGGGAAGCCTAAACCACCACGTGCATCTGAACCATGACACTGAGCACAGTTTTGAGAGAATAAACGTTGACCAATCTCAAGCGCTTTTTCGTCTTTTACAAGTGCTTCAATATCTTGCTTCGCGTATGACTCAAAGATTGGGCCAAAACGCTCATCTGCTGCAATAAACTCTTGGTCTAATTGAACGTTCTCACCATTAGCTAATGCTTGTTCAGTTGCTTCTTTAGACTCAGCTAGAGAAGTAATACCTTGGTTAGAACTTGTCCATTTACCTAAACCTTCCCAATTACCTAAACCTGGGTAAGCTGCAAGGTAATAAACAGACCATACAAATGTCGCGAAGAACATGTAAGTCCACCATTTTGGTAGTGGGTTGTTTAGTTCTTCAATGCCATCAAATTCGTGACCACAGCTTTCGCCTTCTTTAACACCTGTGTAGTTTTTCAAGTTCCACAGAAGTAGGCCGAAGATGATAGCAAGACACGCAAGGGTTAATACAATAACCCATATACTCCAAAAGCTAGTCATTTCTCAGACTCCTTTTCCTCGTTAGAGATTGTGTTGTTGTGTTTTTTTTCATCTTCAAATATGGCATTAGCAGCATTATCAAATCGACTTTTGCTACGCTTGCTGTATGCCCATACAACAATCACAATAAACAGTACTAAAATTACCAGAGTTAAAATGCCTCTGTATGTTCCGTAATCCATAATAATTACTTCAAGTGTGTGCCAAGCTGTTGTAAGTAAGCGATAAGAGCTTGCATTTCAGTCGCGCCTTTACCATCGTTCATGGCTTCAATTTTCGCAATGTCAGCTTTTAACTCTTCGTCGCTACCATAACCTTTACCGTCGTAACGGTCGCTTGATTTATCAATTCCGAAGCTATCACGGAATATTTGAAGCTTTTTAAGAGTATGGGTTGTATCGACTCTGTTTTCATCTAACCAAGGAAACGCTGGCATGTTTGACTCAGGAACCACAGCACGTGGGTCCATTAAGTGAGCATGGTGCCAATCGTCTGAGTAACGCTCACCAACACGAGCTAGGTCAGGACCAGTACGCTTAGAACCCCATTGGAATGGGTGATCCCATACTGACTCACCAGCTACAGAGTAGTGACCATAACGCTCAACCTCGTCACGGAAAGGACGAATCATTTGTGAGTGACAGTTGTAACAACCTTCACGTACATAGATATCGCGGCCTTCCATTTCTAACGCTGTAAGAGGGCGTAAGCCATCAACAGGTTTAGTCGTATCGTCTTGGAACATAAGTGGTGTAATCTCTACCAATGCACCAAAGCTGATAGCAAAAACAGTCAAGATAGCCATAAGGCCAACGTTCTTTTCGACTATTTCGTGTTTGTTTTGTGAATTATTATTGCTCATCGTGCTACTCCATTATGCTAATTGTGCGTCAGCGTCTAATTGAAGCGAATCTTTCTTCGCAGCAATAGTACGATAAACGTTGTAAGCCATAATTAGCATACCTGTTACGATGAATACACCGCCTAGGAAACGCATGATATAGAACGGATACGAAGCTTCTAATGACTGTACAAAGCTGTACATTAACGTACCGTCTGAGTTCACTGCACGCCACATTAGACCTTGCATTACACCTGAGATCCACATTGCTACGATGTATAGAACAACACCCACAGTGTGTAACCAGAAGTGCGTGTTAACTAGTTTAACACTGTACATACGGCCTTGTGAGAATAGTGCAGGGATTAGGTGATAGATAGCACCGATAGAAATCATTGCAACCCAACCTAGTGCACCTGAGTGTACGTGACCTACAGTCCAGTCAGTGTAGTGTGAAAGCGCATTAACAGACTTAATAGCCATCATTGGGCCTTCGAACGTAGACATACCGTAGAAAGATAGAGAAACAACTAAGAAACGAAGTACTGGGTCAGTACGTAGTTTATGCCATGCACCTGATAACGTCATGATACCGTTGATCATACCACCCCAAGATGGAACGAATAGGATAACTGACATAACCATACCTAAGCTTTGCGTCCAGTCTGGAAGCGCAGTGTAGTGTAGGTGGTGAGGACCTGCCCAGATATATAAAGAAACAAGTGCCCAGAAGTGAACTACCGATAAACGATAAGAGTAAACAGGGCGACCTGCTTGTTTTGGTACGAAGTAGTACATCATACCTAAGAAACCAGCAGTTAATAAGAAACCAACAGCGTTGTGACCGTACCACCACTGAACCATTGCATCTACAGCACCTGCGTAGATAGAGTATGATTTAGTAAGTGAAACTGGAATTGCCATGCTGTTTACAATGTGTAAAACGGCAACAGTAATAATGAAACCAGCGTAGAACCAGTTCGCAACATAGATGTGCGATACTTTACGCTTGATTAGCGTACCGAAGAATACAACTGCGTATGTAACCCAAACAACGGCGATAAGAATATCGATTGGCCATTCAAGTTCTGCGTATTCTTTTGAGCTTGTGATACCCAAAGGTAAGGTGATCGCTGCAAGTACGATAACAAGTTGCCAACCCCAGAAGGTGAAGGCTGCTAGTTTATCTGAGAAAAGGCGCGTTTGACACGTACGTTGTACGACGTAATAAGACGTCGCAAAAAGAGCACTTGTACCAAATGCGAAAATTACTGCGTTCGTATGTAACGGACGTAGTCGAGAGTAAGTTAACCATGGTGTATCAAAGTTAAGTGCTGGCCAAGCTAATTGGGCAGCAATCAGAACCCCAACACTCATGCCAACGATGCCCCAAATCACTGTCATAATAGCGAATTGGCGTACAACTTTATAATTGTACTCAGTTTGTGATGCTACTGTTTGGCTCATTTTCTGGCTTCCGCTGCAATTAATGCGTTTTAGAAATGAATTACCCACTTGATAAAAGTGGGGCCTACTATTACTTCACAAGTGTGTTACCTAAAGCTAGCTAAAAGGTGTTAGCTTCAGAAAACAAACTCGAGAAACCCTTATTTTTGCGATGGAAATGATAAAATTTTTGACCTTAAAAAGATAGGTCAATTGCATAAAATTATGACATCAATCAATTTTTGATGTTTTGTTGGTTATTTTTTGTCAATGATTGTATTTTTATTAGCTTATTCCATCGAGCATAGTTGTCTTTTATCTATGACCTGACTAGTATCCGCTTTTATTTTATACAGGCAAAGAAAGTGAGAATTAGTTTACTCCCAGTTTTCCTGATCAGTATTTTTACTGCTGCGTGTGATTACCAAAGTATAGAAGAGGGTAGCGCAAGTACAAGCTGTGAAAATAATAGCCGATGTCAATTTACTAATAATGTAGAAGTTTGGTTAAGTAATTCTAAAGTTAGCCCAGAAACCCCTTTTACAATTAACTTGAAGTTGCCAGATGATGCCAAAAATCCCTCAGCTAAACTTGAAGGTGTATCTATGTATATGGGGTTCATCCCAGTTCAGTTTACTAAGACTGAACAAATATGGACTGCTAATACAATGGTAGGGGCGTGTTCAGAACCCGTCATGACATGGAAGATGACCGTGACCTATCAAGACGCTAGTAACAAAACACACACGCTTTTTTATTATTTCGATTCTATCTAACCTTAATACCGCAACATTTATATGTGTATCACCAAGTAACTGTTTATTTGACTAAGTGATACACACCATCAAATTAGTTTTCCTACATAACGACGCCATTTAACTAACTTATTCCAAGAAAACCACAAAGTTTTGGAACAAATCTAAAAAAACGTCCTCCAATACAGCGATTAACCGACTAACTTTGTCTAATTAGTTAATTTTAGTGAATAACTATGGTTAGCAGTCTTACCAAGCTTTTACGGTTTTTATAACGATGTGTGATCAAGTTGTAAAAATTTCATTTGTAGCCTCAATACGGCCTTAGTTACACTTGATTACAAAGTTCATGCAATTGATTTCAATCGTATTTTTTTTGGTTGTAAAGTATTGTAGAAAACTGATTTTATAGTGTTTTTTTCTGTTAACATTGATACATCGTGAAACCTTATTACCCCAATTGGAAACTAGAAATTTAGGTTGTTTTTTTATTGCTCTACCATTCAGTTTTCGTTCAGTTAACTGAGCCTAAGTTGCCTGCCGCTGACTCGTGATTCGAATAATAACGAGCGCTACCTAACTAAGGTAAATTTCCAACAAGTAGGGTTTTCACATGAAAAAATCAATTCTTGGTTTAGCTGTTGTATCAGCAATCCCAATGTTCTCAAGCATGCAAGTATTAGCTGCTGAAGATGCGGCAGATTCAATCGAAAAGATTCAAGTTACAGGTTCTCGCATTAAGCGTACCGATATGGAGACGTCTAGTCCTGTAACATTAATTGGTGCAGATGACATCAAAGCAATGGGTGCATCAAGCATCGATGGCGTTTTACAAAAAATGACTGCAGCAAGTGGTGCAATGACTAACCCTGCTGTTAACAACGGTTCAGGTGGTAACGCACGTGTTGACCTACGTGGTCTTGGTGCACAACGTACTCTAGTACTAGTAAATGGTCGTCGTATGATCAACTCTGGTACTGGTGCAGCATCTACTGTTGACTTAAACACAATCCCAGTATCAATGATCAAGCAAGTTGAAGTACTAAAAGACGGCGCATCTGCTGTTTACGGTACTGACGCGGTAGCGGGTGTTGTTAACATCATCTTAAAAGACGACTTCGAAGGTCTAGACATGAACCTTAACGGTGCTATCACTGGTGAAGGCGATGCAGACGAAACGTCTTTCGATATCACAATGGGTTCAAGCTTTGACCGTGGTAACGTTGTAATCGGTTTACAATACACTGACCGTGGCGATGCTTCTCAAGCAGATCGTGACTTCTCTGATTGTCCTATCGAAGAAGATTACGACAACGGTAGCTTCTACTGTGGTGGTTCTTCTTATACACCTTTCGGCCACGTTTGGGCTGAAAATGCAGACCTTCAAGGTCAAGCAGATGGTGGTTGGCATGATTTTACTGCTGCTGGTGATGCATACAACTACTCAGCAACAAGCTACCTATACACGCCAATGCGTCGTTTAAACCTTACAGGTATCGGCCACTTTGACGTAACTGATGAAACGCGTCTAGTGTCTGAATTCACTTACTCTAAGCGTTGGTCAACTCAACAAATGGCTCCACAGCCAGTATGGTTTGACTTCAAATACGATGCAGAAACTATGGGTGATTCACTTCTTTCTCATGGTGTTGCTGACGGAGAAGATATCTCTTACGGTCGTCGTATGACAGACGTAGGTCCTCGTGGTTATGAGCAAGTTGTTGACACAGTACGTGCAGTAATCGGTCTAGACGGTTCATTCGACAACGGTTGGGGCTGGGATACTTCAGTAGTATTCGGTCGTAACGATTCAGTTGACCGTGCAACTAACCTTCTAAACATGGGTTCAATCCAAGATGCAATCGGTGAAGGTGAGTTTAACCCACTAAACCAAGCTGACTGGTCTGCTGGCAACCTTGCACAGTACAACTACACTGAAAACAACTCAGGTGGTAGCCAATTATTAGTTCTTTCAGCTGGCCTTAATGGTGAAGTAATGGAACTTCCTGCTGGTTACGTTGGTTTCGCTGCAGGTATCGAGCGTCGTGAAGAAAAAGCATGGTACGTTCCAGATTCACTAACTTCACAAGGTCTTGCAAATGACCCACGTGTTGAACCAACAGGTGGTCGTTTCGACGTTAACGAAGCATACGTAGAATTTGCTGTTCCACTTCTAGCTGATGCACCATTTGCACAAATGGTTGACTTAAGCGCAGCTGTACGTGCATTTGACTACAGCACATTTGGTTCAGATGAGACTTGGAAACTAGGTTTAACTTGGCGTGTAAACGACGAACTAATGCTACGTGCTGTTCGTTCAACTGCATTCCGTGCTCCTACAGTATCTGAGCTTTACCAAGGTAAATCACCTTCATTCGAACAAGTTAACTTCCCTGGCGCTCAAGACCAAGCTGAAGTAACTGTGGGTGGTAATGACCAATTAACGCCAGAGCTTGCTGATACAGTAACAGCTGGTTTCGTATACGCTCCAGAGTGGTTAGATGGTTTCTCAATGACTGTTGACTACTATGAAATCGAAATCGAAAACTCAATTTCAAGCGTAAACAACCAATACATCGTTGAGAACTGTCTTGACGCTGCTACAGGTTCATACAAAAACCAAGATACTGCACTTTGTCAGTCTTCTGCAATCAACTTCAACCAAAGCACTGGTCGTATTAGCTTCAACAACCAATTACAAAACATTGGTAACGAATCGACTAAAGGTTACGACGTAAACTTCAAGTATGCATTTGAAGCTGCAGGTCTTAACTGGCGCACAGGTCTTGATGTAACTATCCTTGATGAGTACATCGTTGATTCAGGCACAAGCACAATCGATTACACAGGTCTTGTAACTTCTGGTATCGGTAGCTACGCGAAAGTTAAGTCTAACTTCACTCTTAACGCGTCTGGCGACAACTGGGATGCACAATACCAAGCACGTATGATCGACGGCCTAGACAGCTATGCATGTCTTGCTGACGACAGCGAGTGTCTAGTACCAAGCGTTGGTACTGTTGTATACCACGACATCAGTGGTTCATACATCATGAACGACACAGTGTCATTCTCTGCAGGTGTTAACAACTTATTCGATAAGCAAGCACCTTACTACTCAGGTAACAATGACTCAAACACTGACCCGTACACATATGATGTACTAGGTCGTCGTTTCTTCGCTGGTGTGAACGTTAAGTTCTAATCTAGTTTGAAATGATTATTAAAGCCCCGTTTTACGGGGCTTTTTTATTGTCTGAAAGCTTATCAACGCGTAAACTGTAGAGGTACTTTTAACAAACGAGGTGATATTGCTTAAACAAGACGAAAACCTATCTTTTATTATTGAGCCTGAACTCACTCCCCGTGCAGAGCAGCGCTTAGATCTGTATTTCTCAATCCCTAATGAGATGAGTGTTAATCCACAAACACTTAGTGAAGAGTCATTTTTTAATAACCACTTCAAATCACATTTAGCTTATAACGCCAACAATATTCATTTACCCTTGGTGAGAAGTCGCTTTGTTAGTAAAAACAAAGGTGAGCAGCAAGATTATCGACAAAATTTAAACTTATATTGCTATCAAGTTCGTTTAGCGCTTAATGCTGATATTAAAGACACCTTAAAATACCAAGAAGCTGAAGAGTTTTATCCTGCAGCCATTGAATTGTGTGAGCAAACCAAAGGGCTGCTTAAAAAGCTGAGACGCTACACACCAGATGATGAAAAACTACTGCCATTTTATAAAAATGCCGATAACTATTTAAGTTGGCATGTTGAACAGTCATTTTTAAAGTTGCTAGACGAAGGACCACGCAGTAGCGATTTTGCAAAAGAGCGCAGCGAGCTTTTAGAGTTTTGTAAAACTGAAAATAGTTACCGTGACGAGCAGGAATATAACTCGCAATCAACCCTTGAAGATGCCAATCGAATCACTAATAAAATGCGCCTGTTACAACGTTTGATTGAACATGGTGTGGTTTTAACTCGTCATACCCGACATTTGAATAGCTATTTAAAGCGCATCGTGAAGGGATCTGTAACGGCTGTTATCATGGCCTTTGTAATGTTAGTTGTGTTAAACGCCCGTTCAACCTTTACTGAGGTAACTGCAACCTTAATTTTGATTTTAGGTGTAATTTATGGGCTGCGAGAGATATTCAAAGAGGATATTACCCGCGTTATATGGCGAGCAATAGTAAGAGGGCGGCCAAAATGGCGTTTTCAATTTAGAAATAGTATTACTAAAGACCGCATTGCTAGTCAGTATATTTGGCTAGAATACGAAGCTTTTAAGCGTATTCCCAAAGAGGTTAGACAAATCTTCTCTAAGCGTCGCCATCAGAACAAGCAGGCTTCTCAATGGTTACATTTTGCTAGTGAAACACACGTTAATGCTAAAGAGTTTTTACCGGGCTACGATACCCTACAACAAACGATGCAATTTAGTTTAGCGCCATTCGCACGTTATTTAAAACGTGGTGAAGGCAAACTTTATCATCTTGAAAGCAATAAAATATCTAAGCAAGCAGTTGAGCGTAGGTATCAACTAAATATGGTATTGGTTTTTTCACAAAACGATGAAAAAACACTGATGCAGCGCTACAAAATTACCTTAAATCGTAGCAAAATTGTTAATATTGAAAGGATATATTCGACGTCAGTTAAATAAAGAGAAACGAGGGTGGTACATTACCACCCTGATAGGTTTATTTAGCGTCTAAACCTGTTTTGCTGTACAGCGACACTTTATCTGAAACTAATGTAATTTCGATATTTTTGTCTTTGCTACCCCAAATACAATTAGTATGAAGTGTTTTTTCTTCGCACTTATCCGCCGAGCCTAAAATCGCTTCAACTTCAGCTTTATCCATACCGATTTTAATTTTTTCATAGTTTTCTAAGTTAACTTTTGAACAGCCAGCTAAAGTAAGCGCTACCGTTGCAGCAGCAATTGCCATATATTTTTTCATAATAGTTTCCATTAATGGTTATAACGTCTTATTTGTACAATCATCCCCATGCGAGGGTGATCGAAATAATGAATTTCATTACTTATTACACGCTTAAATTGTGAAAAACGTGCTTTTTCATAGTCGCCACTCTCTAAACGCTGACTAATATCAAAATCAGCATGAATAAACAGGTAATGTCGAACGTATATTTTCATCAAGCCTTCTAATTCCCAATTCGGTATCGTTTGTAACTGTTCGGGAATATATTGCTGTACCGGGCTAACTAGATTAATAAAGTCATTATCAGTAGTTGCTTGGCTATCGAGCGCTTGTGAAAAGTGATCACCTGAAAACAATCTAATACTGGGGGCTTTACTTTCGCTCATTTCAGGAAAGCGCCAACCTGTGTGAAGTATCGGCGTGAGACCTTTACGATCTAGTTGCTTTTTTTGTTCGATAAACTGTAGCTGCTCGGGCGCGAGTAGATAAATTTCATCCGTGTCGTCGCGAGCTTCGACTACGGGTGTCACGGGTAATTCGTCATAACTAGATAAATAATCAACACTTTCATCGCACACGTTAGAGTGGGGATTCGAGGTAATAATAGCATCTGCAAATGTCGTAGACTGAAATCGACTGTCGCCATTTAAGCACTCTTGTCTAGCTTGCGCTGTATAAGCTGGAGTAAGCAGATCTTTTTCGCGCTTAGCAGTAATCTCATCATGCTTTAAAGAAAAATCTTCTTGTAAATAAGGTGCTGGGCGTTGTTTATAGATAAGTACTTCAATTTCAAACCATCTCGTTGCAAACGATGAGCTTGTAAATAAGCAACACAGCAACAAAAAACTATTTCTTAACAACATTAATGGCTAACCTTTTTCTCGAAATCTGCAATCATTGCAGTGACCATTTTTAAGCGTTCGCGAGGGTTTGCCTCACTAATCGCAAAGCGCAATTTATTCGCGCCATCCATTTTATACACCTGTGGTGCACTTTGTATCAAACCTATAATGAAGCTAGGGTTAACCTTTGTATGCTGGCTAAACTCAAAATAACCGCCTTTCGGATTTGCTTCAATTTTCTTAATGCCAATATTGCTTGCTTGCAGTTTTAATTGCTGCAAACTAAATAAGTTTTTAGTGGCATCAGGTAGCAGACCAAAGCGGTCTATTAGCTCTACCTGTAATTCGTCCATATCGTTGAGGTTAGCACAGCTTGCAATGCGTTTATAGATTCCTAAACGAGCATTTACATCATGAATATAATCTTCAGGTAATAAGGCTGGTAGTTTTAAATCAACCTCAGTCTGTTGACCTAGTAAATTCTCAAGAGTTGGCTCTTTACCTTCTTTTAATGCGTTAACGGCTTGCTCAAGCATTTCCATATACAAACTAAAACCAATGGTTTGCATTTGCCCTGATTGGTCGTCACCAAGTAATTCACCCGCTCCACGAATCTCTAAATCATGGGTAGCAAGTGCAAAGCCAGCGCCTAGATCTTCAAGCGATTCTATCGCTTCTAAACGTTTTACAGCGTCTTTGGTTAACGACTTAGGATTACCTGTTAGAAGGTATGCATACGCTTGGTGATGGCTTCGGCCAACACGCCCTCGTAACTGATGTAGTTGTGCAAGCCCTAGCTTATCTGCTCTATCCATAATAATGGTGTTGGCAGTGGGTACATCGATACCGGTTTCGATAATGGTGGTACACACAATGACATTATATTTTTGGTGATAAAAATCACTCATAATTTGCTCAAGCTCGCGCTCTCGCATTTGACCATGTGCCGTTGTAACACTGGCTTCAGGGACCAATTCACTGATTTCTTCAGCAACACGGTCGATAGTTTCAACATTATTATGTAAGAAATACACCTGACCACCGCGTTTAATTTCACGCAGGATTGCTTCGCGAATTAGTTCTGCATCCCTTTGTCTAACAAAGGTTTTAACTGCTAAACGTTTTGCAGGTGGTGTGGCAATAATTGACAGGTCACGCATACCACTCATTGCCATGTTTAAGGTACGTGGGATAGGGGTTGCTGTAAGTGTTAAAATATCAACATCGGCACGTAATGCTTTGATTTTTTCTTTTTGACGCACACCAAAGCGGTGTTCTTCATCAACAATTAATAAGCCCAAATCTTTAAATTTGATATCTTGCTGAATAAGCTTGTGTGTACCAATAACGATATCTAATTTACCCTCAGCCATTTTATCTAGGGTATCTTTTTGCTCTTTTGTAGAATTAAAGCGTGATAAAACACCAACTTCAATTGGTAAATCGGCAAAACGATCTTTAAAGTTTTCATAATGTTGCTGAGCAAGCAGTGTTGTTGGTACCAGCACCGCAACTTGCTTGTTATCGTTAACGGCCACAAAGGCTGCGCGCATTGCAACTTCAGTTTTACCAAAGCCAACGTCACCACACACCAAACGGTCCATCGCTTGTTTACTTTGCATATCACCAAGAACAGACTCAATGGCGTTGCGTTGATCGTCGGTTTCTTCAAACGGGAAGCTGTCGCTAAACTGGCGATATGCACTGCCATCAAGCTTAAATTGGTTACCCGGTTTTGCTTGGCGCTTTGCGTAAATATCTAATAGCTCAGCAGCCACATCACGAACTTTTTCGGCAGCACGTTTTTTAGCTTTTTCCCACGCATCGGAGCCTAATTTATGAAGCGGGGCAGAGGCTTCTTCGCCACCAGAATAGCGGCTCAGCATATGTAACGCTGAAACAGGTACGTAAAGCTTCGCTTCGTTGGCGTAAATGATGGTAACAAACTCGGTGATAACACCGGCAGCATCGATGGTTTCAAGCCCCTGATAGCGGCCTACACCGTGGTCAAGGTGCACAATTGGCTGGCCTTCTCGTAGCTCAGCAAGGTTACGAATAAGCGCATCTTGGCTGGCTTCGTATTTGTGTTTACGGCGTCGACGCTGCGATACCTTAATACCTAATAATTCTTGCTCTGTGATAATGGTTAAACGCGGTTTACCGTCTAACACCACACTTTGTTCAAGTGGCGAAACGATGAGGCCAACATCGCTTGTACTATTGGTAAAATCGCTAAAAGTTTCAAACTCTTTGAGCTTTAAACCACTTGGTTTTAATAATGTCAGTAATGATTCGCGGCGGCCATCCGATTCAACCGAGAGCAGCACGCGGCCTTTTTGTTTTTTCTCGCTAGCAACATAGTTTATTAAACCTTGATACGGTTCATGTAACTTATGATCTATACGTACATTTGGCAGCTCTTTACTGGCAAGGTTTGTATGGCCTGCTTTGGTGCCTAATTTGGCTTGTGATAAACGAATACGTGCGTATTTACCAAATTCACCAAACAGCTCATTAACACTTTGATAGAGCTTAATTGGCTCAAGTAGTGGTCTAAGTGGATCAACACGGCGATTTTCGTAGCGAACATTTACATCGTGCCAAAATTGGTCAGCAGCATGCTCAATATCGCCAAAATGCATAAACGTCGTATTGCTTGGTAAGTAATTGAAGATAGTCGCCAGTCCATCAAAAAACAGTGGCATGTAATATTCGATACCGGCAGGCCAAGTTCCTTTGGTAACCTGCATATAAATTGAGTCTTGCTCAGAGCTTGCGCCAAATTGTTCACGATAATTGATACGAAAACGCTCGATGTCTGAGTCGTTAGTTGGAAACTCGTGAGCTGGCAGTAACTCAATTTTGTCGACTTTTTCATCAGATCGTTGGCTTTCAACATCAAATAAACGAATGCTGTCGAGCTCATCATCAAAAAAGTCTAAACGGAATGGGTGAGGGCTACCCATAGGGTATAAGTCAACGATAGAACCACGGATAGCGTATTCACCATGCTCCATCACTTGTTGTACATGTAAATAGCCTGCTTGTTCAAGGTTTTCACGCAGTGTGTGCGTATCTAGGGTATCACCCACTTTAAAGTTAAGGGTTGAACCATAAATAAACGAAGCAGGGGCTGTACGCAGCATTAAGGTCGACACTGGCACGATTAATACGCTTTGTTGTTCTTTTTTTAAGGTATTTAAGGTGGCTAAGCGCGCTGAAATAATATCTTGATGCGGCGAAAAATGATCATAAGGTAGCGTTTCCCAGTCAGGGAAGACCATGACTGGGTTTTCAGGCAATAGAAATTCGAGTTCAGTTTCAAGGCGTAGGGCGCTTGGCGTATCTGGGGTGACAATCACAACCAGCTCGTTGTGTTGTTTTACACCTTCTGCGATGGCGATGCTAAGCCCGCTACCGGTAAGTTGTCCCCATTGAATTTTATCTTTTTCAGATTTTACCCAAGGCAATGCTGCCCATTGCGCAAACGCCATTTACTACTCCTTTAAACTGTTTTTACTGCTTAGTCTCGATAAATCTTGGTTAAGTCCTGATAGTGATCGATACGGCGATCACGAAGGTAAGGCCAAATTCGACGAATGTTTTCACTACGCGCTTGGTCTAATTCAACAACCAACAATTGCTCATCACTGTTGTTAGCTTCGGCTAAGATTTCACCTTGAGGGCCCGCGATAAACGAGTTACCCCAGAACTGAATACCTTCACTTTGACCGCTTGGATCACTTTCGTGACCAACACGGTTACAGCTGATCACCGGTACACCGTTGGCAACTGCATGAGCGCGTTGTGAAATAACCCACGCGTCTTTTTGACGTGTTTGTTCGTCTTGTTCATCACGCGGATCCCAGCCGATGGCTGTTGGGTAAATTAAAATTTCAGCACCAGCCATTGCCATTAAGCGTGCCGCCTCTGGGAACCATTGATCCCAACACACTAATACGCCTAATTTGCCGACAGAGGTGTGAATAGGCTCAAAACCTAAATCACCCGGTGTAAAGTAAAACTTCTCGTAAAAACCTGGGTCATCAGGAATATGCATTTTACGGTATTTACCGGCAATGCTGCCGTCAGTTTCAAGTACCACAGCAGTATTGTGATAAAGCCCTGTAGCGCGCTTTTCGAATAATGATGACACGATCACCACATTGAGTTCTTTGGCAAGTGCGCCTAAGGTGTCTGTGCTTGGACCTGGAATTGTTTCTGCTAAATCAAAAACGTCTACATCTTCGGTTTGGCAAAAATATAAACTGCGGTGTAGCTCTTGAAGAACAATAAGCTTAGCGCCTTGGCTTGCTGCATCACGAATACCAGCAATAGATTTTGCCATATTGTCTTGAGCATTATCGGTGTTTGATTGCTGAACAAGAGCAACCTTTAAATGCGTTGGTTTAGTCATTGTTTGTTCCTGCTAAAAAGCCGCGCGGTAATTGCATTGTAATACAGTGAAGGCTGCCAAATTGGTGAATAATTGGCACGCAATTAATACCAACCACAGTATGATCTGGGTATGCTTTGGCAACCTGACCAAGTGCAAGTTGGTCGTTTTCATCACCATAAATTGGTACTAAAACGGTTTTATTGATAATTAAATAATTAGCGTATGTGGCAGGGAGTCTGTCACCATCTTCATTGAACACTGCTTTTGGCCAAGGTAAGGCAATCAGCGTGTAGTTTTCACCTTCTGCTGTTTTAAATGATTGCAGTTGCTTTTCCATTGCATCAAGGGCAGCAAAATGCTCATCATTTTTATCATCACACTGTACATATACAAGGGTGTTGTTTGGTGCAAAACGTACCAGTGTATCAATATGGCTGTCGGTATCATCACCCGCAAGGTAGCCGTGGTCAACCCAAAGGAAAGACGAAGCGCCAAGTTGCTCAACTAGCGTTTTTTCTATATCTGCTTTTGTAAGTGCTGGGTTACGATTTGGGTTTAACAAGCACTCGCTTGTAGTCAGTAGTACGCCGTGCTCGTTGATTTCGACGCCACCGCCTTCAAGAACCAGTTCACTTTGCTGATAACCATTTTTAGGGTTTGCAACTTGCTTTACAAGCACTTGGTTAATTTGGTTATCAAGTTCACTTGCAAATTTATTGCCCCAACCATTAAAAATAAAATCCATTACTTTTAATTCTGTTGCGTCATCAATATTCGCACAGGTTAATGGGCCATGGTCGCGTGCCCAAGTATCGTTACAGGGTGTCACCACAAAGTGAATGCGCTTAGCATCAACATTTGCGGTTTCAAGTAATCCGGCAATATGTGCTTTAAGGGCATTATCATGGGCCACAATCACAACATCTTGTTGCTGGCTTATTGCTTGGCAAAGTGCCACATACACAGGCTCTACAGCCGTTAAATTTGCAGCCCAATCAGTATCTTGGTGTGGCCAAGTAAGCATAACAGCATCTTGCTCAGCCCATTCAGGTAAAAGTCTAAATTTCATGAAGGTAATAAACAAACTAAGGTGGGGCTAGTTTAGCATTTTAGCCATAGATGTCAGCTTTTTGTGCGCGATAAAGCGTGATTTTTAACTGTCTGGCGAATTGTTTTCTTGTTGACGTTTTTTTAGTTGGCGAGTTTGGGCATGTAAGGCTGCTCTTACGACTAAATCTTGGTCAGCATCACGAATCGCCGTAAACAATAAGGTATATTGGTATTTATCATCATCACATTTTTCAATGGCGACTAATTCGGTATAGCAATAAATGGCAGATGCTTCGTGTTGTAAGAATAATTTAGTGCGAAATGTCTGTCCAAGTTCATATACTTCTGATGAGGTTAATTTTACCCCGCCACCGCCGTAGCTATCGCAATAGTTAGCGTCATCTTCTGGCTGTTCAGAGGCTAAAATATGGCTCATAATTAAATCAATTTTACGTGATTGTGCTTGTAAAAATAGTGCTAGTTCTTGTGCAACATCACCTAGGTTTCTAAGCGGGCGTAAGGTTGCTTGCTCAAGCTCATTTACTTCGTTAGCAAGTTTAAATAAAGCGGGGATATCAGCTTCGAGTTCAGCATTGGTTTTTGGCACAGCTTCAGGTTCAACGGCGTATAAATTGACGCGATTGCTCTCGTTGATTTGAAAAAATTGTTCAAATTCGGCTAATTTTTGATTATTCATGCTGCACTCCACACATCTTTCCTTAATACTAGCGCTCGAAGCAGTAAATTGCTAGTAATCAAATAATCAAAAAAAAGGGCAAACTCATTGTTTGCCCTTCATTTTTTACAGGTTACCCTCTTGGGTTTTGACATGTTCTTGCTGGTGATGTTTTGCTATCTCATCAGCAAGCTCTTGTCTTGAGCGTTTTTCAGTTAACTTACGCGCCGTTAACCAATAAAAGAACAGTGGCACAAAGAATACCGCAAGGAATGTTGCAGCCATCATACCGCCCATAACACCCGTACCAACACTATGACGAGCTCCCGCACCTGCACCAGAGCTCAGTACTAACGGCACAACACCTAAAATGAAGGCTAGAGAGGTCATAATAATTGGTCTAAAACGTAAACGTGCAGCTTCAAGTGCAGCAGTACTTGCGCTCCAACCTTGTTGATGTTTCATCAAGGCGTATTCAACGATAAGAATCGCGTTTTTACTGGCAAGACCAAGTAGTGTGACAAGACCAATTTGGAAATACACATCGTTTGTCATACCGACAACCCATACTGCTATAAGCGCACCAAATGTACCAAATGGCAGGGCAAGCATGACTGAAAGCGGCAGTGACCAACGCTCATAAAGAGCTGCTAGAATCAAAAATACCATGATCACAGCAAGACCTAAGGCAATGCCCGTGGTACCTGAACTGCGTTTTTCTTGGAATGCAGAGCCTGTCCATTCGTAGGTCATATTAGGTGGTAGTACTGCTTGTGCAATACGTTCTACCTCAGCAATGGCTTGACCCGAGCTGTAACCCGGTGCTGCATTACCCATTAGTTTAACTGCTGGTAAGTTGTTATAACGGTTAAGGTTTTCAGGGCCACGGCTATACTCGATAGTGGTAAAGGCTGAAAGCGGCACCATAGTACCTTGGTTGTTTTTAACATAGATACGACCAATGTCATCAGGCTTCATTCTAAATTCAGCGTCTGCAGACATCAGTACTTGCCATGCGCGACCAAATTTATTGAAGTCGTTAACGTAATAAGTCCCTAAATTACCAGCAAGGGCAGTGAACGCGTCATCAATTTTGACACCCATGGCACGCGCTTGCTCACGGTCAACATCAACACGTAGCTGTGGTGCATCAGGGCGCCAAAGTGTTTGCAAGCCACTGATGATAGGGCTTTTTTGTGCTTCAGCTGTCATCAACTGCATTGCATGTTGTAGCTTATCTGGGTCGCTATCACCTTTGTTTTGAATGTAGAATTCAAAACCACCAGTGTTACCTAAACCAAAAATAGCAGGAGGGTTAAAGGCAAGCACGAGTGCCTCTTTAATACCCGCTGTTTTCATGAAGAGCTCTTGCACTAGCGCTTTGGTATCAACTTCACGCTCATCCCAGTGCTTTTGCGTCACGAATAAGGTTGCAGCACTGTTTTTGTAACCACCGCCAATAAAGTCAAAACCTGTAAACGCCACTACGTTTTCGTTAGCTGGGTTTGATTGTACGGCTTTGACAACTTGCTGTGTTACTTGCTCGGTGCGCTCAAGCGATGACCCATCTGGTAAGAAGATGGCAGAGATGTAATAACCTTGGTCTTCATCTGGTACAAGTGAACCAGGCGTATTTTGCCAAAGGCCAATTGTAGCAGCAACCATACCCGTCATTAAGATCACACCTAACAGACCACGGCGCACCATAAAACCAACAGCACCTACATAACGGCCAGTGATCTTGGTAAACATGTCGTTAAACCATAAGAAAAAACGGGCGGTTTGTTTGTGTTCTTGTTTTAAAATAAGCACACAAAGAGCTGGCGTCATAGTTAAGGCAACCACACCCGATAAACTTACAGCAATCGAAATAGTAATTGCGAACTGGCGGAATAACTCACCGGTTAAGCCACCTAAAAATGCAATTGGCACAAACACAGAGCAAAGTACTAAAACAATTGCCACCACTGGGCCACTTACTTCGCCCATGGCTTTAACGGCAGCTTCTCGAGCACCTAGGCCTTCTTCGTGCATAATACGTTCAACGTTTTCAAGTACCACGATGGCATCATCAACAACAATACCAATAGAGAGCACCATACCGAATAAGGTGAGTGAGTTAATTGAGTAACCCAGCATATACATGCCAGCAAATGTGCCTAGTAGTGAAACCGGTACTGCAAGAGTCGGAATAAGCGTTGCGCGCCAGTTTTGTAAGAATAAATACACCACTAAGAATACCAATACCATGGCTTCAAGCAGTGTTTTTACTACTTCACGAATTGATACTTCAACAAAGCGGGTTGTGTCGTACGAGGTTAAATGAGCAAGGCCGGTAGGGAACTGGCTTTTCATTTCTTCAATAACACTGTTTACTTCTTCAGCCACGTCAAGGGCGTTGGCACCGGGTTGTAAGAAGATACCTAGCAGTACCGCTTCTTTACCGTTAATCGTCCCTTTGAAGTTATAATCTTTCGAACCGAGCTCAACGCGGGCAACGTCTTTTAAGCGTAAGCTACTGCCGTCAGTATTTGAACGAATAATGATGTTTTCAAACTGCTCAGGCTCAGATAAACGGCCTTGTGCTGTAACACTATAAACCAGTTCTTGAGGAGATTGAGTTGTTGGCGTAGCACCAATTTTACCTGCGGCATATTGCGAGTTTTGTACGCGGATTGCGCCGGCAATTTCTTCAACCGTAACCCCTAATTGACTCATTACATCAGGGCGTAGCCAAATGCGCATAGCATAATCTTTAGCACCAAAAATTTGTACACTCGTTGTACCAGGAATTCGTTTAATACGGTCAAGCACGTTCATAGTGACATAGTTAGATGTCCATAAACTCGAGCGTGTACCATCTGGTGAGTAAAAGGCATGCACTTGTAAAAAGCTAGAAGAGCCTTTTTGAACCACGACACCTTGGCGGCGTGTTTCTTCAGGTAAACGTGCTTCAACCTGTTTTACACGGTTATTTACGTTTACAGCGGCTTGGTCAACATCAGTACCAATTTCAAAAGTAACTTCGATTGTGGTTGAACCAGCACTGGTTGACGTTGATGACATATACATCATGCCTTCAACACCGGTAATGGCATTTTCTATCGGCGTAGCAACGGTTTGTTCGAGTACTCCTGCAGATGCGCCAGGGTAGGCTGCGGTTACTTGTACAACCGGTGGTGCTATTTCAGGGTATTGCGCAACTGGTAAGCTGCGCATCGCAGCAAGGCCCGCAAGCACAATAACAATAGAGATAACAAACGCAAAAATGGGTCTGTCTATAAAGTAACGAGAAAACATAAGACTCCCTGTGCTTATTCTGCGTGGCTTGAGTTAGTGGTTGGTTTGCCAACATTGACTGGCATACCCGGGAAGAAAATACGTGCCATGCCATCAACAATAACTTGGTCGCCTTCTTTTAACCCACTGCGAATCAACCAAAAATTTTGGTATTTCTCGTTTTCTGGTTTTTTGATCCATTCACCTACAGTGACAGGGGCAGGTAACGCAACATCCATACCTTGCTCGTTTTTGCTTACTACATAAACAAATTTACCGGTGCCGTTATCAAGCACGGCACGTTGTGGCACGATGAAAGCGTTTTTGCGAACTGCACCACTTAACTCAACACGAACGAATTGCCCCGGGCGAAGTTGGAAATCAGGGTTAGGGATAATTGCCTGAAACTCACTGGTACCTGTGTTCGGGTTAATACGGACATCAGAGAAATTAACTTCACCGGTTTTGCTGTATAAAGAACCGTCTTGTAATTTGATTTGTGTTTGCCAGTGGCCTTGCTCAGGTAAAGTGAGTGAGCCATTTTTAACATCTTGACGCATTTGTAATTGTTCACGCTCAGATAAGCCAAAACGAATGCGAATCGGGTCAAACTGAGTCATTTGCGTTAATAATAAATCTGGGCCAGAAACATAAGTGCCTTCAGAAACAAACTCACGACCCATTACACCTGCGACAGGGGCTTTAACTTGCGCATATTCAAGATTAAGTTGTGCTTCTTTCAAAGCTACTTTAGCGGCAGCTAAATCTGTTTTTGCAATATCATTGGCTGAACTTGCGTTATCGTAGTCACGCTGCGAAACAGATTTTTCGGCACGTAGCTTTGCTAAACGTTTTACATCACGCTCTGCCTGAATTAAAGCTGCCTTTGCGCCATCAAGTGCTGCTTGAGCGCGGTCAACCGCAAGTTGATAAGGTTCAAGATCAATAGTGAATAATGATTGGCCTTGCTCTACACGTTGGCCCTCTTCAAAGTTACGTGACTCAAGAATACCGGTAACGCGAGCACGAACTTCGACTTCTTTTGAACCAGATAACGTTGCAGGCAACTCGATAGTAAAAGGCACATCTTCAGTTTTCATGGTCATTGTGGCAACCGCAGCAGGGTGCATTTGACCTTGCTGCTCCGGTGCTTTAGAGCAAGCAGATAAAAGTATAGGTGCAGTAACCAATAATAAAGCAGATAAAGATAATTTGGCAGGTGCGAAAGGCAGACGCATGTTTACTCCACAGTCCAATTGTTAAGCAAGTAAGCAAAGAAATGCCATCCAAAACTCAAAGGCAGTCCTATGCAATTTTAAAGTCCGATTAGTTTATACCCAAAATAGCAAAAGGTACACCCTTTAGTTTACTTTTGCTCGGATTATATCGATACAAAAAACTACTTTAATGAGGATTATTAAAACGAGTTAGCAAAGTAAACCAGTAGAAATCATATTTATCTACTTTTGAGGCTTTGTTAGTCAATGTTTATTAGATTTGCTGTGATGGTAAGTTGGTTATACAAATGTACTAAAATCAGCAGGCTTCCTTAAATAAATGTAAGGTATAAATATGATTTTATTTGGGTGTATTAACGTGAGGCACAAAATTTTAACAAATGGCTTGTAATTAAACTGAAATCTCGTACCCTAAAGCAATAAAAATATAATAAATGTGAGTTAAGGATGACAGATAGAACAGGTGTGATCACTGCTTTTACTGAGATATCGAGCAAGCTTAGGCGCTTTGTATCACGTATCGTCAGCCCTGATGATGTAGAAGATATTGTGCAAGAGACGTTTATCAAAAGTTATGAGGCCGATCTTAGACAAAATATCGAGTACACTCATAGTTATATGCTGAAAACGGCAAAACATTTAGCACTAAACCATATTGCTAAATGGGATAATAAATATAAAGAGTCGTTAGATGAGCAACAACAAGTTGAGCATCAAATGCGCTCAATGGCCTTAGAAGATGAAGTGACCTCAAAAGAACGCTTTTTGTTTTTTTGCCGAGTAACTAACGAACTAAGTCCACAAGTAAAAAAATGCTTTATTTTAAAGAAAGTCTACGGCCTAAGCCAAAAGGAAATTGCTGCTAAAATGGAACTCAGCGAAAGCACTGTTGAAAAACACATAGCCAAAGGCTTATTACATGTTCACCGAGCAATGAAATCTCACGACGTTCAAACCCACAGTCACCCTACAACCACAGAGTTCGCTGCTAAAGAGGTGAACAAATGAGTAATGTTCACCCGTTTTCATCAAAAGAAATGATTCAAGAGCAGGCGAGTCAGTGGATAAGCGCCATTGACCGTGGTTTATCAAAAGATGAAGTAAGCCAATTACATATGTGGGCCCATCAAAGTGCTGCACACCAAGAAGCACTTTTTGAGCTTGCAACCTTGTGGGATGAAATGAGTGTACTTAACGAGCTAAGTAGCCTGTTTCCTTACAAAGCACCACAAAAACAGCCCGCAGTATTTGGCATGGCAACAGCCGCCAGCTTTTTAATTGTGATGCTGTTTGGTTGCATTATGTTGATTTATTCTAGTTATTGGCAAAGTGAAGAGAATGATTACGCGAAGTTTAATAAGATTTACCGGACAAAAGTGGGTGAGCAAGCTACATTCGTCTTGCCAGATAGCACGATTGTACAACTTAATACCAATACAAAACTTGAAGTGGCTTATACGGGAACTCGTCGCCAGTTAATTTTAAACCGTGGCGAAGGTCGTTTTAACGTTGCTAAAGATGCAAGCCGTCCATTTACAGTGATCGCGGGTGATAAATCTTTTACTGCACTTGGTACAGTGTTTAATGTTCAGCGAAATACTGCATCAGACTTAGAATTAGTGGTCACTGAAGGCAAAGTAATGATTGCCGATCCAAATACTCATGTTGATGCAAGTGACTTTGACAGATTAAAAAGTGCTTCAGATAACAGCTCTGACATAAAAAAACTAAAAGCGAATGTTGTTATATCTGGTGAAAAAGCGCTGATTAAACACAGTAAAACCGAGCCAATTAAGCAGCTTTCAGCAGATGATGTGCAACGCGACCTTGCATGGCAACATGGAATGCTGATCTTTAGTGGTGAACCATTAAGCGAGGCACTTCAAGAAGTTAGTCGTTATACAGCAACGAGATTTGAGCTTAGCGATCCTGAACTTGCATCTTTGAAGGTAGCTGGTGTGTTTAAAGCTGGCGATATTAAAGGCCTACTTGATTCACTACAGGCAAATTTGTCAGTTAATCATCAACGTTTGGGTGAGCATCGTGTTAGCTTAACGTTCGCTGCAAAAGGTTAGTTCTGCCTATGAGAATACGCCAATATTATGATGTTAATTGTGCGCCACTTTCTCGTCACAAAAAATTAATTAAAAAAAAGTTAAATTTACATAGTGGATTTTTTTCCCTCACCTGTTTGTTTAAGTTGCACAGTAAGCAATTGCAGTTGTTACCAGCCTCATTTGTTGTTTATGGCCTTACCGTCGGCCAAACAGCAATTGCAGCTGAAAAACAAATGCTGCAATTTGACATCAAAGCGCAACGAGCTGATTTGGCTTTAATCGAATTTGCAAAGCAAACCGAACAAACAGTCATTTTTTCTTTCGAATTAGCGAAGCAATATCAGGCACAATCGTTATTTGGTTTTTACACTAAACTCGATGCACTGAATGCGATGCTAGAAGGTACTGAGCTTGATGCGGTTGTTGATCAACAAGGCTTGCTGAGGATAAAACTCAAACAAGTAGATAGGAAAGATAACAACATGATCAAAGTATCAGGGGTCAGCGCTGCAGTCGTGCCATTACTGCTAGCCGCCAATACGCAAGCATTAGCAGAAGATCAAGCAGCAGAACAAAACATCGAAAAAATTGCCGTTGTCGGTAGCCGTGTAGCAGGACGCTCGGTTGAAGATTTACCGGTTCCGGTTGATATTTTAAGTGCCGAAGCACTAGAGAATACAGGCCAAACAGAAGTAGGCCGTATGCTTCAAGCAATCGCTCCATCGTTTAACTTTTCAAGCTCGTCTATCAGTGATGGTACAGATGCACTTCGCCCAGCAACATTGCGTGGCTTAGGACCAGATCAAACCTTAGTGCTTATCAACGGTAAACGCCGCCATCAAGCGAGCCTTATCCACATCAATACGTCAGTAGGTCGTGGTACGGCTGGTACTGACATGAACGCTATCCCTGCTGCTGCAATCAAACGTATCGAAGTATTACGTGATGGTGCTGCTGCACAATATGGTTCAGATGCGATTGCAGGTGTTATCAATATCGTATTAAAAGACGCCGAAGAAGGCGGTAAAGCCGCTATCAACTACGGTGAGTATTCAGAAGGCGATGGTGAAACGGTTACTGTTGATTTCAACAAAGGCTTTGCTTTAGGTGATGAAGGTTATCTTAACACCACAATTAATTACCGTGACCGTGCGCCAACTAACCGTGCAGGCCTTCATGGCTCATGTCAATTTTACGGCTGTACAGAACTTGATGACGGTACGCTATTAGCTGGCGATCCGCGTGAGTTAACAGCACCTCGTGATACATTTAGAATCGGTGATGCAGATTCACAGCAATTTGCTTTAACGATTAATACTGGCTACGAATTAGCTGGTGGTGAATTATATGGCTTTATCACCTATTCAAATCGTGAAAACGAATCAGCAGCGTTTTTCCGTCATAACGCAAATGCAAATGGTAACCCAGTATTACAAGATGGTGATGCAACCATTCCTATGGGTTTCTTACCTAAGATTAATACCATCATTGATGACGTGTCTTACAACGTGGGCTTTAAAAAGTCGTTTGATAATGATTCAAGCATTGATTTATCTTACACCTACGGTGAAAACAGCATTGATTACACAACAAGCGACACAATCAATGGCTCATACGCAAACTACCTTCGTTATAACCAAGGTTTAAGCGCTGATGAAATTCGTGCCACTATCCCGCGTTCAGCGTATGCATATGGCCTTGAATTATCGCTTCAAACACTCAACCTTGATTACACTAAAGACTACGACAATTTTTCATTAGCACTGGGTGCTGAGCTACGTACTGATGAGTTCCGCATTCTTGAAGGTAGTGAATACGCATACCGTGATTACGACACAGTTGATGGCGTTAGCATTTACTCTGGCTTAAATGGCGGTGTTGGTAGTGTTGATGCAGCAAGTGGTACGCAAGGTTTTGGTGGCTCAGATCCGGCATCATCAGTTGATGAGTCGCGCGATGTGATCTCATTCTACATGGATGCAGAAACCTATGTAATCGATGATGTCATCATCTCAGGTGCGGTACGTTACGATAACTACAAAGGCTTTGGCGATACAGTTAACTTTAAGCTAGCGGGTAACTGGTCAATTACTGAAGATGTGTCTTTACGTGGTGCACTAAGCACAGGTTTTAGAGCGCCTTCAATGCAACAACTTTACTTTAACAACGTAAGTACACAGTTTGTTGTGGGTGATGATGGCAGCTTAGTCGCTGAGCAAGTAGGTACGTTCAGAAACGACAGTACCTTAGCGCAATCAATTGGTATTCCTAAGCTAAAAGAAGAGAAATCACAAAACCGCAGTTTAGGTATTGTGTATAACGTTACCGACAATATCAATTTAACCATTGACTACTACTCGATTGATATCGACGACCGTATCGTTATTTCTAACCGTTTAGGTAAAGGTTTATCAGATACGCTAGATGCTGCACTTGAAAGCTCAGGCGCAGGTGCGGGTCAGTTCTTCTTAAATGGTGCAGACACAGAAACAGAAGGTGTTGATTTAGTTGCTACATGGAACACAGAAGGCCTTGGCGGTACGCTTGATTTCACCTTTGCTGCTAACTTCACTAAAACAGATGTGGTTGATTTATTTACGCCATCAGGCAGTGGCCTTGAGACTATTCCGGTAGAAGATGTGTTTTCTGCGCAAGAAACCTCAATTATTGAAGAATGGCAACCAGAAGACCGCATTAACTTAAGTGCGCTTTACCGTTTAGAAGATTGGACTGTAAACCTATCACTAAACCGTTACGGCGAATACACAGTTGAAGACGGTGGTCGTCAAACATATGGTGCTGAAATCTTGACTGATGTAAAAGTTAACTACTTCTTTAACGAAAATCTGTCATTTAACATTGGTGCAAATAACTTATTTGATGTTTACCCAGATAAGAACACCATTGGTAATTCACGCTCGGGTACGATTGTTGATGCAAGCGGCAACACAATTGTTTCAAGCCCAGGTGTATTCACTTACTCACGTCGTTCAGCACCATTTGGTTTTAACGGTGCGTACTATTACGTAGGTGCAGAGTACAAGTTCTAAACTCCCTTTAGATTCTTTTATTATTTAACTTTGCAAAGGGCCGTTAGGCCCTTTTTTAGTTATAAAGACGTACTTATAGAGATTGGCACATCTTGATATTGTTTTATTTTATCAAGCAAGGTGACTAAGGTTTTGTGGCTGCTTTGCTCACTTGCTGTTACTTGCACATTGGTCATTTCAAACTGTGCGGCAAATAACGCAAGGTTAGCGATTATCTGCTCTGGTGTGATAAGCCGGTTTGCAAAATAAATACTGTCGTTTTCAGTGATAGTAAATTGCGCTTGTTTTTTAGGGTTTTCAAGGCTTGGTTTTGCTAAAGGGCGATTTACTTCAATAGCGCGCTCTTTAACAAATGAGGTTGTGACCATAAAGAATATCAGCAAGATAAACACAATATCGAGCATAGGAGTCATATCTACATCAGCGTTTGCAGTGGTTTTTTTATGTTGTTTCACCATAATTAGGTCCTTGTTGTTTTTGACCAAGCCACAAAATTTACGATTAAGTGACTAGCCATAGTCGTGATTAATACCACGGATTATTTTTAAAATGCTGGGCGCCACAGCAGTTTTTAGGATCCTAAATTTAAAGTTAGCAGCTTTTAAAAAAATGGTAGTTAAATAAATATTCTAAGTTTATTAAATGTTTGTAGCGTTTTTGTTGGTAAAAATATTTATTAGCTTTGATGAAATCATTTTGAGGTTTGTCTGGTCATTTTTGTTGGAACTAAGTTTAAAGGATGGATAAATGCTAAAAATTAAGTCTTTAGTTTGTGCTATGTGCCTTGTATTACCAACAGCAAGTTTTGCTGAGGAGCCAATAAATGGGCAAGATTTCATAAATTTATTTGAGAAGCTGTCAGGTAAGCAGCCCGGTATCAGAAAAGGTCACGCCAAAGGGGTGTGCGCTGTCGGCACATTTACACCTAATCAAGCAGCAAAGCAGTATTCAATTAGCCCTTTATTTAACGCACCGTCAAAAGCAAATATTCGCTTTTCTATGGGCGGTGGTAACCCTCATGCTGATGAAACATCACGCTCGCCGCGTGGAATGGGGGTGCAGTTTGTGCTAGAAAATGGTGATGTGCATAATATTGCAGGGCTTACTACGCCAGTATTTGCAGGTAACAGCCCAGAAGCTTTTTTTGGCTTGCTTAGTACCTTAGTACCTGACGAAAAAACAGGTCAAATCGATTTTGCTAAAGTAAAAGCATACAGAGAGCAAAACCCGAGTACCTTAGGGCAATTTAATTGGCTACAAAGCCATAACCCGCCAGCATCGTATGTGTCTTCGCGTTATTTTGGTGTGCATACCTTTTACATGGTTGATGAAAAGGGCGCTAAACATGCCTTTAGATGGACCATGGTGCCAGAAGAGCCAGAACAGGTGCTAACAGAAGAGCAAATGAAAACCTTCCCTAAGTCATTTCTGGCTAAGCGACTGGAACAAGATTTAGCGAAAGGAAAGGTTCATTATCGTTTTCAAGCAGAGTTAGCCGAGCAGGGTGATGTGTTAACTGACCCTTCAGTTCGTTGGCCCGCTGATCGCAAAACAATTAATTTAGGAAAGCTCACAATAGAATCGACAGGTGAGTCAGGCTGCGACCTCACAAATTATGACCCAAACCTGTTGTCTAAAGGCTTTTTACCAAGCGATGACAAAGTACTTAAATTACGCTCAACAGCTTATGCAATTTCATTTGCAAAGCGTTTAACGGGACAATAAGTCTTAAGTATCTGTCAGGTTTGATTAAAAGGAATTAATAAACCTGAGGTGTGTATAAGTGAGAAGCAGACTGTCGGAAAAAATCGTTTTTGGACAGAAATAATTTAGAGTCGACTAGCGGCTATATGCCCAGACTGTGTGAAAACTCTGATCACCTTTTGGTCTAAGTATGTTCTGCTTATGATCTATTAATCTATACATTTAGTTCACTTAATATACTGATATTTATATAATTAGACTATTGATTCAGTTGAGGG
>NZ_JAKGAW010000042.1:0-37517 GCF_021532475.1 Pseudoalteromonas sp. APAL1
GCTTGTGCTGGTTCTTCAGCTTTAGCTGGCTCTTCAGCTTTTACTGGCTCTTCAGCTTTTACTGGTTCTTCTGCTTTTACTGGTTCGTCAGCTTGTACTGGTTCGTCAGCTTTTACTGGTTCTTCAGCTTTTACTGGTTCTTCAGCTTGTACTGGCTCTTCAGCTTGTACTGGCTCTTCAGCTTTAACTGGCTCTTCAGCTTTAACTGGCTCTTCAGCTTGTGCTGGCTCTTCAGCTTGTACTGGTTCGTCAGCTTGTACTGGTTCGTCAGCTTTTACTGGTTCGTCAGCTTTTACTGGCTCTTCAGCTTTAACAGGCTCTTCAGCTTTAACAGGCTCTTCAGCTTTAACAGGCTCTTCAGCTTGTACTGGTTCTTCAGCTTTAACTGATTCTTCAGCTTTAACTGATTCTTCAGCTTGTACTGGCTGTTGAGTTTGTGACTGCTTTGCTTTTAACTCAGCTTCATACTCTGCAGCGGCTTGATCAGCAACTGGAATAAACGCAGGAGCGTCACTTTTCGCATCACTTGATTTTTCGTCTTGCTCTGGGCGACGGCGACGTTGACCAGCGGCACGTAAATGACGCGGTGAACGACGAGAGCGAGTACGAGGTTGAGCTTGTTCTTCATCAGTTGATGCTTCAACTACAGATTCAACTTGCTCTGTTTGTTTTGGCTCAGCGTCAGCTTTCACTGGTTCAGCTTTTACTTGTGATTCAGCAACTGGTTGCTCTGCTTGTTCAGTCTCAACTGCAACCGATTCTTTTGCAGGCTTAGCTGGTTTTTCAGCTTTTGGTGCTTGCTCTACCGGTTCATTAGTTTGTACTGAATTCGCATCATCTGCATTTTCGTCTTTAACGCGAACTTTCTTGCGCAAGTTACGGCGTTGACGACGAACCTTAGGTTTAGTTTCCTTTGGTTGCTCAGACTGTGTTTCTTGTGCCGTTTCTTTTGTTGTTTGCTCTACATCATCAGTGCGTTTTTCATTGCGCTTTCTGTTGTTAGAATTACGACGACGCTTGTTACGATTTTCGTTACCTTCTTTTTGCTCAGGTGTTGAAGTATTTGTATTTTCTTCTTTAGCCTGTGCGTCTTCAGGGCGTTTGTTACGAGAGTTACGACGGCGCTGATTGTTGCTACGACGACGGTTATCGTTGTTGCGACGATTATTGCTACGTCTTTGTGCTGCCTTTTTCTCTTCTTGCTCTTTCTCTGTTTCGTCTTCAGCAGTGCTAAATAACGATTTGAAGAACTTACCAATTGCAGCAAATAAACCACCTTCAGACTTTTTAGCTGCAGGGGTCGCTTGCTCAGCTTTAGGTGCTGCTTGAGGAGCCGGTGTAGTCGGCATAACGACACCTTTTAAAACTGGCTCTTCACGAACTGGTGCTGTAGGCGCTTTAGCCATTTCAAATGCTTCTGGCTCAGGCGCAACAACTTGCTCGTAGCTCACTGTTTCGATTGTTTCGTCTTTACGTAAGCGAATTACTTCGTAATGTGGCGTTTCCATGTGTTGATTAGGAATGATCACTACATCAACGTTGTGGCGCTTTTCGATGCGTTGAACACTACGACGCTTTTCGTTTAATAAGTAAGCGGCAACAGCAACAGGCACTTGTGCATTAACTTGTGATGTATTGTCTTTAATTGCTTCTTCTTCGATTAAGCGAAGGATAGACAGAGCAATTGATTCGTTTGAGCGAATCGTACCTTGACCATTACAACGAGGACATGGTCCTTGGCTCGCTTCGCCTAATGAAGGGCGTAAACGTTGACGCGACATTTCAAGTAGACCAAAGCGTGAGATCTTACCGATTTGAACACGTGCTCTATCAGGACGAGCGGCATCTTTTAAACGGTTCTCAACTTCACGTTGGTGACGTGGTGGGGTCATATCGATGAAATCGATAACAATAAGACCACCTAAGTCACGTAAACGTAATTGACGCGCAATTTCGTCTGCTGCTTCTAAGTTTGTATTAAGCGCAGTTTCTTCGATATCACCGCCTTTAGTGGCTTTTGACGAGTTAATATCGATAGATGTTAACGCTTCAGTTGGATCAATAACAATTGAGCCACCTGATGGTAAGCGAACTTCACGTTGGAAAGCTGACTCGATTTGGCTTTCTATCTGGTAATGAGTAAATAGCGGCACATCACCTTGATAAAGCTTTACGCGGCTCATGAAGTCTGGGCGGAAACGCTCAATGTGCGCTTTCGCTTCTTCGAATACACGTGCTTTATCAATTAATATTTCGCCAATATCACGACGTAAATAGTCACGAATCGCGCGGAATATTACGTTGCTTTCTTGGTGAATTAAGAACGGAGCAGGGCCACTGTCAGCTGCTTGCTGAATAGCTTGCCAATGCACCAATAATGCTTTTAAGTCGTACTCTAGTTCTTCAAAAGACTTACCAACACCTGCAGTACGAACAATTAAGCCCATACCTTTAGGAAGTTCTAAACGGCTTAGTGCTTCTTTAAGTTCAGTACGCTCATCACCTTCGATACGGCGAGAAATACCACCTGCACGTGGGTTGTTCGGCATAAGAACTAAATAGCTACCAGCAACACTGATAAAGGTTGTTAACGCAGCACCTTTTTGGCCACGCTCTTCTTTATCAACTTGCACGATAACTTCCTGGCCTTCTTTGATTACGTCACGAATGTTCGGACGGCCTTGGAATGTATAGCCTTGTGGGAAGTAGGTGCGAGCTATTTCTTTAAGTGGAAGGAAACCATGTCTTTCAGCGCCATAATCTACAAAGGCAGCTTCTAGTGATGGTTCGATACGGGTAATTTTACCCTTGTAAATATTTGCTTTTTTTTGTTCGTGACCCGGGCTCTCTATGTCTAAATCATACAGGCGCTGGCCATCAACCAGTGCAACGCGCATTTCTTCTTGCTGCGTCGCATTGATTAGCATACGTTTCATATTGTTACTCTACTAATTTTGTCGCTGACATGACGAAGTAAAATCGTCTGTTCAGTGGTATTTGACGGTTATTCTTGTGCAGTCTCACGACTGGGTAAAGTCAAAACCCTAGGTTGTTTGCTTACATTGAGCATCAGTATAGTGTGGCAGACAATAACATGCTGTCATGTTATTAGATTCTATTTGGTGCCAAAACTGCCGCATTTTTGCGGTTTTAATTTACGAGTTTTGTCCTGAAGTCGACCAGATTTCAATTTTTATTCAATGTCTTGCTACAACAGCTGCTTCTGAATGACGATGTTACGTTGTCACTATCAGTCAATTTATCTTGTTCAATTGCTTTTTATGTTCATTAATCAACATTCGTGCTCAAATTATTCAGGCGATATATTACGCGCACCGCCGATAATTGAACGCTCGTGTTGGTTGGGTAATTATAAAAGCTTTGGAAAACTTAGCGCGGATCTGTATGATCGGCAACCCAGAATATGCATCACGAATGTATTAATGTGATAAAAGCACCGTTGTTACTTGCAAACTTATGTTCGCAGCGGTGATTATCCCACTAATACAACCGGGTTAGCAACTAAATTATTTACTTAAATCAGTGATTAGGCAATGTCAGAAAAAACCGGCTTACAAGTTTCGTTTGTTACCATCAGTGAAGACCATCTAGGTCAACGTATTGATAACTTTCTTATTACCCACCTAAAAGGTGTGCCTAAAAGTGCAGTTTACAAAATCCTTCGTAAAGGCGAAGTGCGAGTAAATAAAAAACGCATTAAACCTGTTTACAAATTACAACTTAACGATGTTGTTCGCATTCCGCCTATTAAAGTCGCTGAAAAGGAAGAGTTCGTTCCGAAGAAACTTGATAAAGTTAAACAACTTGAAGATGCGATTTTGTTTGAAGACAAGTATTTAATGGTTATCAACAAACCTTCAGGAATGGCTGTTCACGGTGGCAGTGGCTTAAGCTATGGCTTAATCGAAGCACTACGTGTGCTCCGTCCTGAAGAGCGCAGCTTAGAGCTTGTCCATCGATTAGACCGCGACACATCAGGCTGTTTACTTATCTCAAAACGTCGTTCAGTGCTTACTGATTTACATAAGCAGTTGCGCGAAAAAACCATGGAAAAAAACTATTGGGCACTTGTTGATGGCCAATGGGATGCGAAAACTAAAAACGTTACTGAAGGGCTTCGTAAAAACACCTTAAAATCAGGTGAGCGAGTAGTGCGTGTAGATAATACCGAGGGTAAACCATCGCATACACGTTTTCGTGTCCTTGAGCGTTATGCTGAATGCTCATTAGTACAAGCATCGCCAGTTACTGGCCGTACACACCAAATTCGTGTGCATACACAATGCAAAGGCCACCCAATTGCGTGTGATGATAAATACGGTGTGGCAGAGTTTGATCAGTACGTGAATAAGTTAACTGGATTGAATCGTTTATTCTTGCATGCCCATGATTTGCGTTTTATGCACCCTAAAAATGAAACGACTATGCATGTTGAAGCGCCATTAGATAATGCACTTCAAAACTGTATCAAAAAGCTACGTACAGATAATGAACAAGTTTAAGTTAGTTATTTTTGATTGGGATGGCACTGTAATGGACTCAGTGCCAAAAATCGTCAACTGTTTGCGTAATACGGCTCGTGAATTAGGAATTGATATTCCATCTGAACAGCAAGCCAAGGATGTTATCGGTTTGTCGCTGGCAAAAGCAGCTGAAGTGCTTTTTCCTGCCCATGCACATTTAAACGATGAGCTAGTGGCTGGTTATAAAGCGCAGTATCGTGAGTTAGATGTAACACCTACGCCGCTATTTGCAGATGTAGAAACTGTGCTAAAGCAGCTAAGCGAGGCTGGCATGCAACTCGCTGTGGCTACCGGTAAAGGGCGTGAAGGTATCGACAGATTACTTAATGAGTCAGGTCTTGGTCAGTATTTTGTAAATGTAAAATGCTCAGATGATGCTAAGTCGAAGCCATCACCGGATATGCTTGAGCAAATTTTGCACGAGCAGGGCATAGCTAAACGTGATGCCGTAATGATTGGCGATAGCCAACTCGATATGGCAATGGCTAACGCTGCAGGTATTGCCTGTATTGGTGTTAGTTTTGGCGCTCATAGCCCGGCGCAGTTACAAAAACATACGCCGTTATGTGTTGTTGATTCATACCAACAACTATTGCAGGTTTTAACTACGCCCCTTGCAGCGTCAACACATCAACACCAAACTCAGCCAGTAGTTTAGTTAATGTGATCAGTGGCAGGCCTATAAGTGTATTTGGGTCATCGCCACTGAGTTTTTCAAATAGGCAAATACCTAACCCTTCACTTTTGAAGCTTCCAGCACAATTGTATGGTTGTTCAGCATCACAATAGGCATTAATTTGCTCAAATGTGAGTGTTTTAAATGTCACATCAAAGGGCACTACGGTGGTAATTGCTTTACCACTTTTTATATCAAATACACTCAAACCCGTTAAAAATGTCACTGTATGGCCACTAAATGTCGATAGTTGCTTAATAGCATTCTCTTTAGTATGAGGCTTACCTAAAATTGTATTGCTGAATACCGCAACCTGATCAGAGCCTATGACTAAACCTTCATCAAAATGCTTTATTGCTTCACGGGCTTTTTGTTCACTTAAACGCGCTACCAATTGCTCAGGTGTTTCAGCTTTAAAAGGGGTTTCGTCAATATCTGGAGAGAAACTTTCAAAAGGTAGATTGAATTTAGTTAATAATTGCTGTCTAAATGGTGAGCTTGACGCTAATATAAGTGTTGGTTTCATAATAAATTCTGGATGAAAATTGTATTTTGCCAAGGATAAGCCACATTGAATCCGAAAACAAAGCAGAAGATCGTTAAAAACCGGCTAAAAATGGTTTTTTACTTTGACTAACTTACTAACTATCTATATGATGCAGCCCCTATGCAAAAGGTGAAAATTCCCATCACTCTTCATCCCAGCAAAGCAGCACAACATCGTTTAACGTATGACGGTATTGTACCGCTTGAAAAACTTTCTCGTTTAGAGCAAGTTGTGCAGGAAGAAGCAGGTGAAATAGCGGTAAAGATTCATTGCAAAATTGATGAGCAAGGTTTAGTGGTAATAAGTGGAAACTTATCAACACATGTAACTGTAACTTGTCAACGCTGCAATGGTGAATTAGGGTTGGATTTGGAACAAGACTTTGTGTATTCGCCAGTTGGTTTGGATGCAGAGTCAGATCATCTACCTGCAGGTTACGATGAAGTAGAACTGGACGAAAACGGTGAAATCAACGTATTTGAGTTAATCGAAGACGAATTGATTTTGGCTATTCCAATAGTGCCTACACACAACGAAACCTCGTGCAGTTATTCATCAGAGCCTGCCAGCTTTGGTAAATTAGCAGCAAAAGATGACAAACCAAATCCATTTGATATTTTGAAACAACTTAAGAAAGATTCTTAGGAGAAGACTAATGGCTGTACAAAAAAGCAAAAAGTCTCGTGCAAGACGCGGCATGCGCCGTTCACACGATGCGATCAGTGGTCCAACTTTAACTGTAGATCAAGTTTCTGGTGAGACTCACCGTCGTCACCACGTAACTGCTGACGGTTACTATAAAGGCGTTAAAGTAATTTCTAACTAAGAGATTGCTATATGCTGACCAATCTAACCATAGCGTTAGATATGATGGGGGGCGATTACGGCCCCCGTTCATCTATCCCCGCTGCAGTAAACGCAGTTAATGCGAATACCAACTTAAGACTCATCTTATGTGGTAATCAGCAGGTTATTCTAAAAGAACTCGAAGCACTCGATTCTGTTTCACACCCTCGTTTAATTATTCGTCATTGTAGCGAAGTCGTTACTAATGCGTGTGAACCCGCTTTAGCAGTTCGTTCTAAAAAAGACTCTTCAATGCGAGTTGCCCTTGATTTAGTTAAATCGGGTGAAGCGCAAGCATGTGTAAGCTCTGGTAATACGGGCGCATTATTTTTCATGGCGCATTATGTATTAAAGATGCTTCCAGGCGTAAAACGCCCTGCATTAATTTCTGCTGTTCCAACTGAACGTAAAAACCCTGTCTATTTGTTAGATTTAGGTGCCAATGTGCATTGTGATGCACAAACACTTTATCAATTTGGCATCATGGGGTCTGTGGTAGCAGGTCAAGCTCTAGGTTGTGAAAATCCTAGAGTTAGTTTATTGAATATTGGCTCTGAAGACATAAAAGGGCACGAAGGAATAAAACAGGCTGCACAGTTAATGCAGCAGTGTAAATATCTTAATTACACAGGTTATAGTGAAGGTAGTGATATTTTCAGTGGCAAAGCCGATGTTATAGTTTGCGAAGGATTTGTAGGTAATGTGGCATTAAAAACCTGTGAGGGTATTGCCAAACTCATCATGCATAAACTCACCAAAGCCTTACACAAACATTTCTTGTACAAGTGTTTAGCATTTTTATTACGTCCAGTGATAAAAAAACTCTACAAGCGGGTGAACCCCGACCAGTATAACGGCGCAAGTCTGGTAGGATTGCGCGGTATTGTTGTTAAAAGCCATGGTAATGCCTCTGCGAAGGCGTTTCATGCTGCTATTGATGAAGCCGCGCGGGAAGTCGAACGCCAACTCCCTGAAAAAATCGCTGCGATTTTTGAGCAAACACATCCAACAACAAAGTAGTGCAGCATAGTTAAAACTTGTTATGCTGCCTACTGATGAATATTTTTTTGTTTAATTATAAGAGCAAAGTATGGCACATAAAATTGCACTCGTATTTCCAGGTCAAGGCTCACAAGCTGTGGGCATGTTATCTGAACTATTAGCTGATTCACAAATTGCTAAAGCAACATTCGCTGAAGCATCTGAAGCACTTGGCTATGATCTCGCTGCACTTGTACTTAATGGTCCAGAAGAAGAATTAAATCAAACCCATCGTACACAACCAGCACTTCTTACTGCCAGTGTTGCTATTTACCGTCAATGGTTAGACGCAAACCCTGAAGCCGATGTTGTTATGGCCGGTCACAGTTTAGGCGAATATTCAGCCCTTGTTTGTGCTGGCGTTGTAAGCTTAAGCGAAGCCGTTAAACTTGTTGAGAACCGTGGTTTATACATGCAAGAAGCAGTACCTGCGGGTGTTGGTTCTATGGCTGCAATCATCGGTTTAGGTGATGATGAAATTAAAGTTGCCTGTGAAGCGTCAGCAAATGGTGACGTTGTTTCACCAGTAAACTACAACTCTCCAGGTCAAGTTGTAATTGCAGGTCACAAAGCGGCAGTTGAGCGTGCATCAGAAGCATGTAAAGAAGCCGGCGCTAAACGTGCTTTACCACTTGCAGTTAGCGTACCGTCTCACTGTGAACTAATGAAACCAGCTGCTGAAAAATTAGCTGCTGATTTAGCTGCTTTAACATTTAATACACCTAAGTGTGATGTAATCAACAACGTTGATGTAAAAGCTGAGCAATCAAGCGAAGCAATTAAAGATGCATTAGTACGTCAACTATACAGCCCAGTACGCTGGACTGAAACAGTACAAGCATTGGTTGCACAAGGTATTACACAAAGCTATGAGTTTGGCCCTGGTAAAGTTTTAACGGGTCTTGCGAAACGAATTGATAAAGCAATGGTATGCGCTGCGGTTAACACGCAAGCTACGATTGATGAAGCGAAATAAGTAGGAATAGAATGACAAATTTATTTTCTCTTGAGGGCAAGGTTGTCCTAATCACTGGTGCAAGCCGTGGTATTGGTAAAGCAATTGCAAACACGTTAGTTGCACAAGGTGCAAAAGTAGCGGGTACTGCAACAAGCGAATCAGGTGCTGCTAAAATCAGTGAATACTTAGGTGACAACGGTAAAGGCTATGCTCTTAACGTAACCGATCCTGAGTCGATTGAGGCAACACTTGCTGCAATTAAGGCTGATTTAGGTGATATTGACGTATTAGTTAACAATGCGGGTATCACCCGTGATAACTTATTAATGCGTATGAAAGACGGTGAGTGGGATGACATCATCGACACTAACTTAAGCTCAATTTTCCGTTTATCAAAGGCTGTATTACGCCCTATGATGAAAAAGAAAAATGGCCGTATCATTAATATTGGTTCTGTAGTGGGCACTATGGGTAACGCGGGTCAGGCAAACTACGCCGCGGCGAAAGCGGGTGTTATTGGTTTTACTAAGTCATTAGCACGCGAAGTTGCCTCACGTGGTATTACAGTTAATGTAGTAGCGCCAGGTTTTATCCAAACAGACATGACAGATGAGCTGACTGATGAGCAAAAAGCAGCTACGCTTGCAAATGTACCTGCTGGTCGTTTAGGTCAACCTGAAGAAATTGCTGCTGCAGTGTGTTATTTAGCATCTGACGCTGCTGCGTATGTATCAGGCGAAACATTGCACGTAAATGGCGCGATGTACATGGTTTAATGAAAGTTGGCAAAAATTTGCTAACGAAAGATTATCGAAAATTGTTGAATTTTTTGTGATCTTGCTTTAAACATACTTGAATTCGCTATGAAAATAAGCGATAAATGAACAAATACCAATCAAGAGGTTTGACCAGATAAGTAATTATCAGCAAATCCTTGAATCACAGAATTATGCGGCGTAAACTACGCCGCAATCTGAAAATAACGCATTGGCGTTTTTAATAAAGGAAAGAAGAATGAGCGACATCCAAGAACGCGTAAAGAAAATTATCATTGAGCAACTAGGTGTTAAAGAAGAAGAAGTAAAACATGAAGCTTCTTTCGTTGACGACTTAGGTGCTGACTCACTTGACACTGTAGAACTAGTAATGGCTCTTGAAGAAGAGTTCGACACTGAGATCCCAGACGAAGAAGCTGAAAAGATCACTACAGTTCAAGCTGCAATCGATTACGTTACAGCTCACGCTGAGTAATTTTACGCATTTTGATTTTTAAGGGCAGCGTTTAGCTGCCCTTAGTCTATCTATAGAATGATACTAATTATTACCAATTAGCAGTAAAAATTGCTAATTATGAAGGTGAAGCCTAGCAACAATGTAGTGGAAGTTTCTGATTCAAAATCACTAACAATGAAGCTTTTGCCATATTACTAATTTAGCTTTTTCTTCAAATGACGCGATATAACGTTATTGGTATAATTTGGTTTACACCTACCTAAAATAATTTCCTTATTGGAGGCAACCCGTGGCTAAACGTCGAGTCGTCGTAACTGGCTTAGGAATGTTGACACCGCTAGGTAATGATGTTGAATCTACTTGGCAAGGTTTGTTAAACGGTAAAAGTGGTATTCAAACTATCACACATTTCGATACCTCAAGTTTCGGCACCAAATTCGCAGGTTTGCTGAATGACTTTGATGCATCAGCTTACATGTCACCGAAAGATGCAAAGAAAATGGATTTGTTTATCCAATATGGCATTGCAGCGGGTGTACAAGCACTACAAGATTCTGGTCTAGAGATCACTGAACAAAACGCCACGCGCGTTGGTGTTGCAGTGGGTTCTGGCATTGGTGGTTTGACGTTAATCGAAGAAAACCACATTAAACTACTAAATAGTGGTCCGCGTAAGCTTTCACCATTTTATGTGCCTTCGACTATTATCAATATGATCTCGGGCCATTTATCGATTATGCATGGTTTACGTGGTCCAAACATTTCAATTGTTACGGCATGTACAACAGGCTTACATAACATTGGTCATGCTGCGCGTATGATTGCATACGGTGATGCAGACGCAATGGTAGCCGGTGGTGCAGAAAAAGCATCTACACCAATTGGTATGGGTGGTTTTAATGCGGCACGTGCACTATCAACACGTAACGACGATCCACAAGCAGCATCACGCCCTTGGGATAAAGACCGTGACGGTTTTGTTCTTGCTGATGGTGCCGGTGTTATCGTACTTGAAGAATATGAGCATGCAAAAGCACGTGGTGCGAAAATCTACGCTGAACTGGTAGGTTTTGGTATGAGTGGTGATGCATATCACATGACCTCTCCACCTGAAGACGGTGCAGGCGCAGCACTTGCGATGGAAAATGCATTAAACGATGCACAAGTTAATGCAGACCAAGTTGGTTATATTAATGCTCACGGTACATCGACTAATGCAGGCGATAAAGCCGAAACATCAGCCGTTAAAACTATTTTTGGTGATGCAGCGAAAGATGTGATGGTAAGTTCATCTAAATCAATGATGGGCCACTTGTTAGGTGCAGCAGGCTCAGTAGAGTCAATTATTACTATCTTGTCACTTGTTGACCAGAAAGTAAGCCCTACAATTAACCTTGATAACCCTGATGAAGGTTGTGATTTAGACTATGTACCGCACACTGCACGTGACGCTAAATTGGATTACGCACTATGTAATTCATTTGGTTTTGGTGGTACTAATGGCTCGTTGCTGTTTAAAAAGGTATAATTCTTTTTAACAACGGACTAAAAGAAGAGCCCAGTTGTTTAACTGGGCTTTTTTGTATGAGTAAATTAAAACAAACAATAAAAATAACCGCACCAGACACCACAATAAGCACACAAGATCGTGGCTTAAATTACGGTGATGGCTTTTTCACGACTGCCTCAGTGGTGGACTCAGAGGTTGAGCACTGGGATTTACATAAAGCGCGTTTAGAAGAATGCGCACAAAGGCTATTTTTCCCAGAGTTAGATTTAACCGCAATTGAGTGTGAAGTTAACCAAGCAATTAGTGATACACAAACGGGTATTTTAAAAATAGTCGTCACTCGTGGCGTAGGTGGTCGTGGTTATGGTTTACCAGATACACCCAATATCCAAATTCTTATCACAGTATTACCTGCGGTTTTACACTATCAATCCTGGCAACAGCAGGGTGTTAAATTAGCAATAAGTGACGTGAGACTTGCATACCAACCGTTACTTGCTGGACTAAAAACCCTAAATCGTTTAGAGCAAGTACTTATAAAAAAGCACATGCATACTGTTGAGTGTGATGACGTTGTGGTGCTTGACTATAAAAATAATGTGATTGAGTGCTCAGCTGCAAATATATTAGCCATTAAAAACGGTAAAATCGTTTCACCCAAGTTAGATGGCTGCGGTATTACAGGGGTTTATCTAAACGCTTTATGTGGTAAGTTAGCCATTGAGTTTAAAGCAATCCAACTGGATGAGTTGCTAGCTATGGATGCCGTATTTATGTGCAACAGTTTAATGGGTGTGGTTCCGGTTACAAGCATTGCTGATACACAGTTTGATATTGTACGCAGTAACGCGCTATTAGCGGCGCAGTTTGCCAAGGAGAATACGTGATAAAAGTCATTGTTAGCGTGCTGTTATTAGCATTGCTATGTTGTGGTATTGGCTATCAACAGCTTCAATCAGCACTAAAAATGCCGTTAAAAGTTGAAAACAGTACTTTATTCAAAGTAGAGCGCGGCACTGGCTTTAATCAACTCTGCCAAGCATGGCAAGCAAAGCAGTGGCTCGATAGCTGCTTTAAATTTCAGGTACTCGCTAAATTAGATCCGACTCTTACTGATTTAAAAGCGGGTCTGTATGAGCTTGATACAAGTGCTGTGATTGATAATATTCGCCGTATCAATGAAGGTGCACAAGTAAGCTTTAGTTTCACTATTATTGAAGGGCAACCTCTTCGTGAAGTGGTGGCAAACATAGCAAAACAAGCTCATTTAACACAAGATTTAGATCCAGAAAATTTAGCTTCGCAGATAAGTAGCACGCAAGAAAATTTAGAAGGCTGGTTGTTCCCAGACACCTATCATTACCATAGTGAAGATAGTGCCAGTGGCTTATTAAAACGCGCATACAGCAAAATGCAGCAAGAATTAGAGGCTGCATGGCAAAATAGAGCGCCAGATTTAGTTTTAAACTCACCCTATGAAGCTTTAATTCTCGCGTCGATTATTGAAAAAGAAACTGGTCTTGCTTCTGAGCGACCATTAATTTCGGCGGTATTTACTAATCGTTTAAAAACCAACATGCGTTTGCAAACCGATCCGACAGTTATCTATGGTATAGGTGCGGATTTTGATGGTGATATTAAGCGCAAAGATTTAACAACGTATACACCGTATAATACATATAAAATAAAAGGCTTACCGCCAACACCAATAGCCATGCCATCGAAAGCAGCGCTACTTGCGGCAGTTAATCCGCCTGAGTCTGAGTACGTGTATTTTGTCTCGAAGGGAGATGGCAGCCATCAATTTTCGAAAACGTTACAAGAACATAATCGCGCAGTTAAACAGTATCAATTGAATTAACAACCAGAATAGAGTCATATGACAGCGAAATTTATAGTGATTGAAGGCCTTGAAGGGGCTGGAAAATCAACGGCAATTGCCGTGTGCCAAGCTTATTTAGAAAATAAGCAGACCGAATTTATCAATGTGCGTGAGCCAGGCGGAACACCCATGGCAGAAGAACTACGTAGTATCGTAAAACAGGCTCATCAAGAAACAGTCACTTCTGAAACTGAGCTGTTAATTATGTATGCGGCACGTTCGCAATTGGTTGCTAATGTCATTGAACCAGCACTTAAAAAGGGCACTTGGGTGTTAGGTGATCGTCATGATCTCTCATCGCAAGCGTATCAAGGGGGTGGTCGTGGGATTGAACAAGAGCAACTTTCTTTTTTAGCTGATATGGTGTTAAAGGGTTTAAAACCAGACTTAACGATATATTTAGATATTGAACCTGCAGTGGGTCTTGAACGTGCAAAAGGGCGTGGTGAACTAGACCGTATAGAGCAAGAAGCTTTAGGCTTTTTTGAGCGCACTCGAGAACGTTATCTTGAAATTGCAAGCACTGACAACAGCATCAAAACAGTAGATGCTAATCAAACCATGCCTGAAGTGCATGCAGCTATTACCAGTGTGCTTGATGAATTCTTCAAAGGTGTAAATTAGCATGCCTTTGCCATGGCTTGAACCTTTATATCAGCAATTAGCTCAAAGCTATTCGCAGCAACGTTTCCATCATGCACAGTTATTTAATGGCGATATCGGTGTAGGAAAACGTGAGCTAGTTGATATGTTAGCTGATGCGTTACTGTGCTCTAATGCCCACAACCTAATTGCCTGTGGAAAATGTAAAAGCTGTCAATTAAACCGAGCAAACACACATCCCGACAAGCGAGTTGTAAAGGTTGAAGGCCAAACTATTGGTGTTGATGAAGTGCGTGAAATTACAGATTTTATTAATCATTCATCAGCTCAAAATGGTAATAAAGTGGTGGTACTTGAACACAGTCATAAAATGACTACCGCAGCTGCAAATGCCTTGTTAAAAACTCTTGAAGAACCCAGTTTAAATCGATACCTGCTTTTAACCTGTGAACAACTGGCTTTATTGCCAGCCACAATTTTAAGCCGCTGTGCAGTTCATGAGGTAAAGGTAAATCCTAGCCTAGCTAAAAAATGGTTGGGTGAATTTAATATACCTCATTATTCTTGGTTAGAACTATTTGTAGAGCAGCCAATGCTTATTGAGCATTGGTATAATGAAAAGCAATTAGACTCAATAGATTCCCTCTATAAATTTGCAACTGAGTTAAAAGACAGCGATAATTTCAGTGCTTTAGTCGAGATCCTTAGCAAAGATAGCACCTTGATTAATGTATTTGTTTTGTTTTTAACAGAACATTTAAAGGAAAAATTAGTATTAGGGATGGATTTTTTCAGCTACCAAAAAGCGCAACAAGCCATAGCAGAATTTCTGTATAATAGCTCGCATGTGCTAGGTTTAAATATGTCGCTGGCCATTTCGAAGTTAGCGTTTTCATTACGTGAAAGCCAAAATTAGGATACATCGTGCAAGAATTATTAGTAGATATTGAAGACTTAGAAGAATTATATCGCTGTTACATGCCGTACTTAAAAAATGGTGGTTTATTTGTTCGCACTAATATGCGTTTTGAAATGGGCCATTCACTTGCATTAAAAGTTACTTTACCTGATGCATTGGAAGACGATGTAGTGACAGGTAAAGTTGCTTGGATCACCCCGCAAGGTGCTCAAAGTTCAAATCCACCGGGTATCGGTGTGAATTTTATTGATGACAAAACGAATTTGAATGCGAAGATCGAAAAACTTTTGGGTACTATGTTAAACTCTGGCAATCCGACCTATACCATGTAATAAAAGTAGTACCATGATTGTAGATTCTCATTGCCATTTAGACAGGCTCGATTTCGATAAACTCGACCTTAATTTAGACCAAGTACTTGAAAATGCTCGCGCAAAGAAAGTTGAACATTTCTTGTGCGTGAGTGTCACTTTAGATCAATTCCCAACGATGCTGGATAAAATCAAACACTATCCAGATGTTTCTGCATCATGCGGCGTTCACCCACTTGATCAAAAAGACGCGCTCGATAAGCAAAAACTTATTTCACTTGCTAGCCACGATAAAGTGGTTGCGATAGGTGAAACCGGTCTAGATTACTATTACTCAAAAGACACCCACATAGTTCAGCAAGAAAGTTTTGTTGGTCATATCGAGGTTGCTAATGAGCTCAATAAGCCGCTAATTATTCATACTCGTGATGCCAGAGTAGACACCATTAATCTAATGCGTGCGCATAATGCAGAGAATTGTGGTGGTGTACTACACTGCTTTACAGAAAACTGGGAAATGGCCAAAAAAGCCATTGATATGGGCTTTTATATCTCGATTTCGGGTATCGTTACGTTTAAAAATGCCGTTGAGCTAAAAGATGTTGTAAAGCAAATCCCGCTTGATCGCTTATTAATTGAAACAGACTCACCCTATTTAGCGCCTGTTCCTTATCGTGGTAAAACAAATCAACCAGCCTACGTTGAAGATGTAGCTTATTACATCGCTGAGTTAAAAGGGCTTACTTTTAACGAGTTAGCCGAAGCAACAACTAACAACTTTTACTCGTTGTTCAATCAAGCTAAAAGGGCGTAGTGGTGCAAGGCGTATCTAATTTACCTCAGTTAGTAATGGGGCCAATGGTACGCCGAGCAGATGCAGGGCGAGTGTGCTTTCAATTTGTTACAACTGTGCCTTGCCAATACCGAATTGAGTTTAAAGGTGTTGATACTTACTCTAACTTAGAGTCAATTCAATTAGGGCAACATCTTTACTTAAATTTCATCAATGTCATGCCAGTCAGTGGCCAGTTTACAGTAGATTCACTGATCTATTATTCGTTACATGATGAAGATAAAAGCATTGATCTGTCGTCTTATTGCTACGAGCGAGCTGAATCTCCTGCATTTGTGATCCCCAATAGGCTCGATAGGATTCTTCATGGTTCCTGTCGTAACCCTCATCACCCAGCAAAAGATAGTCTCGTTGCTGCTGACAAATGGCAAAATGACCAGCGTCAATCTCTTAATGCAGGTGCTGACTTATTATTGTTATCTGGCGATCAAATATATGCGGATGATGTCGCAGGGCCTATGCTGCTCGCGATTGAAAAAGTGATTAGTTTATTTGGTGTGTTTGTAGAGCCCGAACTTGATTTAGATTTACCAGCAGGGCTTGAACAACAACTTTATAAGCGCCATTTACACTTACCTAAAGTGCCTTGGCAAAAACGCAGTAAATTCGGTGTTGGTTATTGGCTCAAAAAAGATGAGCCGCACTTCTCAAGTTTAAAAGCTGAAAACCACTTAATTTATTTTCAAGAATTTATAGCGCTTTATTTACTAAACTTTAGCGCTGTTACTTGGCAGTTAATCGAGTTTGAAACAATTGAATGCCCAGCATTAGCTCCTAAATACGCTAATTTATTCAAACTTGAAAAAGACGCTTTACTTGGTTTCGCAAAAGGCCTTGGTAGTGTCGAAAGATTATTTGCCAATGTATCGACATTGATGATGTTTGATGATCATGATGTCACCGATGATTGGAACTTAACCGCAGGATGGGAGCAGGCTATTTATCAGCACCCAGCTAGCCGACGCATAGTAAATAATGGCCTGATTAGTTATTGGTTAATGCAAGGAATTGGTAATGATGCGGGCGCTAACTCGTTGTCTTTATTGCCAAGTTTTAAGCAGAGTTTAAAGAAGCAGAGTTGGCATTTTAAAGACTTTGATAAGCTAATACTTAATTTTAACCATTGGCATTATGAGCTTAATACCATACCCAAAGTTGTGGTGCTCGATACCCGAACCCATCGCTGGCGTAATGAACAAAACTTCAATGAACCATCTGGCCTACTTGATTGGGAAAGGCTAACGGAATTAGAAGAAAGCTTATTGTCTCACGATAAAGTGATTATTGTATCTCCAGCACCGGTGTTTGGTGTTAAATCAATTGAAGCAATCCAAGCTATTTTTAATTTTTGTGGGCAACCTTTGCTAGTTGATGTTGAAAACTGGATGGCCCACGAAGGTTCCGCTAAAAAGCTACTTGATACTTTCCGCCGTGAAGATACACCAAAAGAAACCTTGATACTCTCTGGTGATGTACATTATTCATTTTGTTTTTCAGTGCAAAAACGCTTTGGCAAACATAAAAACCGCATTTGGCAGTTAACCGCCAGTGGTATTAAAAATGAGTTTCCTCGCAAGCTCATTAATGTACTCGATAAGCTAGATTCGATTTTATATGCCCCAAAAAGCCCACTTAACTTTTTTACTAAACGTTGGCAGATGGAAGTTGATAAACACCAAACCATGGGTGAAGGGCAAAAGTATTTGGTTAGTAATGCAGCTATCAGTTTGATAGAGCTCAATGATGGTTTGCTCGCAAAATATGAACTAATTCATGCTGACAACCAAATTACAGAATTCGATTTAAACACACATTAATCGAATACTCAGAATAAAAAAACGCCCAGAACGAATCCGCATTGTTCTGGGCTTAGGGGTGGCTCGTGCGAGCCTGCGCTAACTATAAAAAAACACCTTCTAAATTCAGTAGGGAGAAGTAGAAAGTACTTTTAAGTGTAGTTAATTAGCAGGAAATTGCACGGTAAATGTACAAATTTTATACTAGTTTAAAATCAGCCTGTTACGGCTTTTTACCTAAAAAGGTGCCTACTTTATACAAGCCTTATGCGCAACTTATACCCAAGTTATCAACTGGGCATTTTGTACTAAATCACGTGGTAATGAGTTCTTAATTTTATTCTTTTGCCACTTACCAAGGCCTACCGGACAGCCACATAACATTAACACTACTTCACCATTATCTTGAGTTGGTTTTTCGAGCCGAATATCTTTACCGTTAAAGTAATCGTTTGCTTGGCAAGCAGACATCTCAAAGGTATTTTTATCGCAATCTTGGCCAAATACGGTGGCAAATTCATGCGCTAAGCGAACCCCACCTTTGTGAATTACACCAAGTTGAATACCTAAACGTGAGTATTTAATTTTATCTTGCAGTTCATCAAAGCCATCAGGAAACAACCAAAGCTCTTTATCACGCTGCATTAAGGTGCCTTTAAGTGATTTTAGACCGAACTGTTTTTTAATTGTTTGCATAAACGCTTGGCTTTGCTTTTTATCAAACTCAGCAAACGGAAATGCGCCTTTCTTAACTTTTTGATTGGGGTTATCGCTTGACGCTATTTTCTTAAATTTAGCGATGAAGAAACCTTCACTATCGTAAGTTTGCGGCCAAACGTGCAAATAACCTTCGCTGGTTGTCGCTTTATCTGCGCCATCGAACAGGCTATCGAGTGATTGTACTTCGATGCAATCAGGGAACTCAGCTAATAGATATTCGCACACTTGTTGGTTTTCAAGGGGTGTTAAAGTACAGGTCGAATAAACTAATGTGCCGCCGGGTTTTAGGGCGTAAAAGGCACTTTTGATGAGTGCTTTTTGCACAGCAGCAATATCAATATTAGATTCGATTGACCAATTCTTTAGGGCGTCTGCATCTTTACGAACCGTGCCTTCACCTGAGCACGGGGCGTCTAGCAAAATACTGTCGAAGCACTCATACATGTAATCTCCAAAGATCACACCATCAAAATGTGATAACGCACAGTTACCAACACCCATACGTTTGAGGGTTGCTGCCAATACTTTTAAGCGAGACGATGACAATTCATTGGCAACTAACACGCCACTATTATCCATCATGGCAGCGATTTGTGATGTTTTTGAACCTGGTGCCGATGCCATATCTAATACCGTATTGCCTTGCTCAACCTCGGCTCTCAGTGCAACCGGCGGCAGCATTGAGCTGGCTTCTTGTACATACATAGCGCCACTTAAGTGTAAATCGGTATTACCGATTGCAAGGGCTTCTTCTTCCTCACTTGGACGTGTTAACCAGAATCCTTCTTCGCACCATGGAATTGCTGTTAACTCCCATCCTTTATTGGCGCATTGACGCTGAAATTCTGAGACTGACATTTTTAATGTATTTACGCGAACTGAGCGTCTAAGTGGGCGACGACAAGCTGCAATAAAGTCGTCTAATGATAAATGTTCAGGAAGGTAGCTTTTTACATCATCAATAAATGAATCTGGAATATATGTATTAGCGTCCACTAAATGGCTCTCACGTCACGTAATAATAGGCGGATCATACCATTTATAGCGCTGTCAGGGGATATTTTTAGCTTTTTACGAGCGATATTAAAGTGTCGACAAATTGCCGATATAAATGTATTTTATAGTCATTATTTTTGATAAATATCATTTTATGTCGACATTTTGCTGGTTTTTTAGTCTATTTTTCCGATCGCAAGGTTGACAGATTCGATGATAGGGCGCATAGTGAACTCACAAATTGTCGACAATCTTAATTTAGTACTTAAATAGACCTATTTATGACAGAGCAAAAAGCCAACGATAACTACAACGATATCACGATAACAACGGCATCAGACCAAGTGTTTGTCGACATGCGTCGTGAAATTGTACAAGGCACCATTGAGCAGGGTAGCAAAATTTCTGAGCCAGAACTTGCTAAACGCTATGGTGTAAGCCGTGCCACCCTTCGCGAGGCGCTAAATCGTTTAGAGAGCTGTTATTTGGTCGAGCGTAAAGCCAATGTTGGTTGCCGTGTAGTCGCACTGACCGCTGAGCGTTTAATCGAAGTCTATCAGGTACGTAGTGCCCTTGAGGGGCTCGCTTGTCGGTTAGCTGCCGACAACATGGAACCTGAAGAAGTGCAGGGTTTAAAGCAGTTATTGAACCAGCACTTACAAACACAGCGTGTAAAAGAAGGTGAATCATACTACCAAGAAGCGGGCGACCTTGATTTTCATTATCGCATTATAAAAGGGTCGAAAAACGCACATTTAATTCATCTTTTATGCAATGAGTTGTACCAGTTAATTCGTATGTACCGTGTACAAATGGGTATGGTTGGGCCACGTGTATCAAAAGCATTTGATGAACACTTGGCTATTATTAATGCCATTGAAAACCATGACGGTGAATTAGCCGAAATGCTTATGAAACGCCATATCAGCGCGTCTCAGGCAAATATTCAGACTAAGTTTGACTTACTCGCAGCAAAAAATCAGTAGCGCCGTAGTTAAACAGTCACAATTTAGATTTAAAAATAGAGTCAGCCAAAGAGCTGAAACCGTTCAAAGATAGGAGTTATCCAATGTCAGCAGGATTAAAGTTCAAACAGGCAATTGCCAACAACAAGCCATTGCAAGTGGTTGGCACAGTCAATGCGTACTGCGCAATGATGGCAGAAAAAACAGGTCACCAAGCACTTTACCTCTCAGGTGCGGGTGTTGCTAACGCGTCATACGGCATGCCAGATTTAGGTATGACTAGCCTAGATAACGTACTTGAAGATATTCGTCGAATTACCAGCGCTACCGACTTACCGCTTCTTGTAGATGCTGACACAGGTTGGGGTGGTGCATTTAATATTGCTCGTACCGTTAAAGAAATGACCAAAGCGGGTGCTGCGGGCTTTCATATTGAAGACCAAGTAGCACAAAAACGTTGTGGTCACCGTCCTAATAAAGAAATCGTGTCTAAAGATGAAATGGTTGACCGAATTAAAGCTGCGGTTGATGCCAAAACTGACAGTGATTTTTACATCATGGCGCGTACTGACGCATTCCAAAAAGAAGGCTTAAATGCAGCGATTGATCGCGCTGCAGCATGCGTTGAAGCGGGCGCAGACGCTATCTTTGCAGAAGCTGTACATGATTTAGCAGATTACCAAGCGTTTGCTAAAGCGTTAAATGTGCCAATTCTTGCGAATATCACTGAATTTGGTCAAACACCGCTCTATACAAAAGAGCAGTTAAGCGAAGTTGGTGTTGAAATTGTACTTTATCCATTAAGTGCATTTAGAGCCATGAACAAAGCAGCGCTTAATGTGTATTCGTCTATTCTTAACGAAGGCTCACAACAAAGCCAATTAGACAACATGCAAACACGTGCAGAATTATATGAGTTTTTAGATTACCACTCATATGAAAACACACTCGATAACCTTTTCTCAGCTAAAAAATCATAACGACAACATATAAGGAGAACACTCATGGTAGATAAAGCATTAGGCGGCGCAGGTTTACGTGGTCAAGTAGCAGGTGAAACAGCACTGTGTACAGTAGGTAAGTCAGGTTCAGGTTTAACTTATTGTGGTTATGATATTAGTGAATTAGCAGATAAAGCGCAGTTTGAAGAAGTGTCTTTTTTACTGTCGCGTGGTGAATTACCAACAGAATCTGAGCTTACTGAATATAAAGCAAAGCTAAAATCACTACGTGGTTTACCTGAAGCACTAAAAACAGTGCTTGAAAACATCCCTAAAGACGCACACCCAATGGATGTAATGCGCACCGGTTGTTCTATGCTAGGTAACCTAGAAATGGAGCAAGATTTCTCACAAGCGAATGATGCGATTGACCGCCTAGTTGCCGTATTCCCAAGCATTATTTGTTACTGGTATCGTTTTAGTCATGACGGCGTTCGTATCGACACTGAAACTGATGATGATTCGGTAGGTGCACACTTTTTACGTTTATTACATGACAAAGCACCATCAGCACTGTTTGAGCAAGTAATGAATGTGTCTTTAATTCTTTATGCTGAGCATGAGTTTAATGCATCGACATTCACTGCGCGTGTGTGTGCATCGACATTGTCGGATATTCATTCTTGTGTAACGGGTGCTATCGGTAGCTTACGTGGTCCACTGCATGGCGGTGCAAACGAAGCCGCTATGGATATGATTGAAGGCTTCACAAGCCCAGATCAAGCTGAAGATGCACTGATGGGTATGCTTGAGCGTAAAGACAAGATCATGGGCTTTGGTCACGCTATCTACCGCGAATCAGATCCACGTAACGTGATCATCAAAAAATGGTCAGAAAAACTGGCTGCAGAAGTGGGTGACGATGTTCTTTATCCAGTGTCTGTTCGCTGTGAAGAAGTTATGTGGCGTGAAAAGAAATTATTCTGTAATGCTGATTTCTTCCATGCATCTGCGTATCACTTCATGGGTATTCCAACTAAGTTATTCACGCCAATTTTCGTGATGAGCCGAGTTACAGGTTGGACAGCACACGTGAAAGAGCAACGTGCTAACAACCGTATTATTCGACCAAGTGCAGATTATACGGGCCCAGAAGCGCGCAGCTATACGCCAATTTCTGAGCGTTAATCGTTAATTAAATCAGTGATAGGGGTAGCTTAGCTGCCCCTTTATGAAGGGGCGAAATAAATACAAAAACAATCAGCCTTCCTTTGTTCACCGTCACCAAGTACAAGTAGAATCATCATGAATACAAATTTTAGAAAACCATTAGCAGGCACAGGAGTAGATTACTTTGATACTCGCGCTGCTGTTGATGCAATTAAACCGGGCAGCTATGCCACACTTCCTTACACATCGCGAGTACTTGCCGAAAACTTAGTTCGTCGCTGTGAACCTGAAATGCTAAATGATGCACTGTCGCAATTGATTGACCGTAAGCGTGATTTAGATTTTCCATGGTTTCCTGCGCGAGTTGTGTGTCACGATATCTTAGGTCAAACAGCGTTAGTTGATTTAGCAGGTCTGCGTGATGCTATTGCTGCAAAAGGCGGCGATCCTGCAAAAGTGAACCCTGTGGTACCAACACAGTTAATTGTTGACCACTCATTAGCGGTTGAACACGCAGGTTTTGAACCGGATGCTTTTGAAAAAAACCGTGCTATTGAAGATCGTCGTAATGATGACCGTTTTCATTTTATCAATTGGACGAAAACAGCATTTAAAAATATTGATGTGATCCCGCCGGGTAACGGCATTATGCATCAAATCAATTTAGAGAAAATGTCACCGGTGATCCAAAACCGCGATGGCGTGGCATTCCCAGATACACTAGTTGGTACTGATAGCCATACACCTATGGTCGATGCATTAGGTGTTATTGCTGTAGGCGTGGGTGGTCTTGAAGCTGAAAGCGTGATGCTTGGCCGAGCGTCTTACATGCGTTTACCTGACATTGTTGGGGTTGAGCTAACAGGCAAACCACAACCGGGTATTACTGCAACTGATATCGTATTAGCGATCACCGAGTTTTTACGCAATGAAAAAGTTGTGTCGACCTACCTTGAATTTTATGGTGAAGGTGCCGATGCACTTACCCTAGGTGACAGAGCAACTATTTCTAATATGACGCCAGAGTTTGGCGCAACAGCTGCGATGTTCTACATTGATGACAACACACTTGATTACCTACGCTTAACAGGTCGCGAAGAAGAGCAGGTTAAACTAGTCGAAACTTACGCAAAAGAAACCGGTCTTTGGAGCGATAGCCTTAAAACGGCAGAATATGAGCGTGTGTTAACCTTTGATCTGTCATCAGTTGGTCGCAATATTGCGGGCCCATCGAATCCACATCGCCGTGTTGCAACAAAGGACCTTGATAAAGCGGGTATCACTGGCATCGTTGAAAATGAAGAAGGCTTAATGCCAGATGGCGCCTGTATCATTGCAGCAATCACAAGTTGTACTAATACCAGTAACCCACGCAATGTAATTGCCGCTGGTTTACTTGCGCGCAATGCTAACGCTAAAGGGTTAACCCGTAAGCCATGGGTTAAAACATCACTGGCACCGGGTTCTAAAGCGGTTAAATCTTACTTAGAAGAAGCAAATTTATTACCTGAACTCGAGCAACTTGGCTTTGGTATCGTTGGCTTTGCATGTACGACCTGTAATGGCATGAGTGGTGCGCTTGATCCAAAGATTCAGCAAGAAGTGATTGACCGTGACTTATATGCAACAGCTGTACTTTCGGGTAACCGTAATTTTGATGGCCGTATTCACCCTTATGCTAAACAAGCATTCTTAGCTTCACCACCACTGGTTGTTGCTTATGCCATTGCTGGTACTATTCGCTTTGATATCGAAAAAGATGTATTAGGGTACGATCAACAAGGCAACGAAATTCGCTTAATGGATTTATGGCCATCAGATGAAGAAATTGATGCAGTGATCAAACAAAGTGTTAAACCTGAACAATTTAAAAAGGTTTACGAGCCAATGTTTGATTTAAGTGTTGATTACGGTGAAGACAACGATCCGCTTTACCAATGGCGTCCACAAAGTACTTATATTCGCCGTCCTCCTTATTGGGAAGGTGCATTAGCGGGTGAACGTTCGCTTAGTAATATGCGTGCATTAGCGGTACTGGGTGACAACATCACCACTGACCACTTATCGCCTTCAAATGCGATTTTAGCGTCAAGTGCAGCTGGCGAGTACTTAGCTAAAATGGGCCTCCCAGAAGAAGATTTTAACTCGTATGCAACTCACCGAGGCGACCATTTAACTGCACAGCGTGCAACATTCGCTAACCCTAAGTTATTGAATGAAATGGTTAAAGAAAATGGTGAAGTGAAGCAAGGTTCATACGCTCGTATTGAACCAGAAGGCAAAGTGACACGTATGTGGGAAGCAATCGAAACCTACATGCAGCGTAAACAACCGCTTATCATTGTGGCAGGTGCCGATTATGGTCAAGGCTCATCACGTGACTGGGCTGCAAAAGGTGTACGCCTTGCAGGTGTTGAAGTGATTGCAGCGGAAGGCTTTGAGCGTATTCACCGCACTAACTTAATTGGTATGGGTGTACTACCGCTAGAATTTAAAGCTGGCACTACGCGAACTACATTAGGTATTGATGGCAGTGAAACCTTTAGTGTGAAAGGTGAGCCAACACCAGGTGCAACCCTGACCTTAGTGATCACCCGTGCCAATGGTGAAACCGTTGAAGTACCAATGACGTGTCGTTTAGATACCGCTGAAGAAGTGTCAATTTATTCAGCTGGTGGTGTACTACAACGTTTCGCGCAAGATTTCTTAGAATCTGAGGAGCACTAAGTAATGGCGTTTAAACCACAAATTAAGGTGCCAGCGACCTATATGCGTGGCGGCACCAGTAAAGGGGTGTTCTTTAACTTAACTGATTTACCTGAGCCTGCCCAAGTGGCAGGTGAGGCGCGCGATAACCTGTTATTGCGTGTAATTGGCAGCCCCGATCCTTATCAAAAACAAACTGATGGCATGGGCGGCGCAACGTCAAGCACCAGTAAAACGGTGATTTTATCGAAAAGCGCTAAAGCTGATCACGATGTCGATTATCTGTTTGGTCAAGTGGCTATCGATAAAGCGTTTGTTGATTGGAGTGGTAATTGCGGCAATTTAACTTCAGCAGTCGGGGCCTTTGCTGTGTCGAACGGCCTTGTTGATGCCAACAAAATTCCAGAAAACGGCGTTGTCGAAGTTAAAGTATGGCAAGTCAATATTAGTAAAACCATCATAGTGCATGTGCCAATTACAAATGGTGAAGTACAAGAAACTGGTGATTTTGAGCTTGATGGTGTGACATTCCCTGCCGCTGAAGTGAAACTTGAATTTATGGACCCTGCAGATGGCGAAGGGGCATTATTCCCAACAGGTAACTTAGTCGATGAACTAGACGTGCCAGGCATTGGTATGTTGTCTGCGACCATGATCAATGCGGGTATTCCAACGGTTTTCATTAACGCCAGTGAAGTTGGCTATGATGGTACAGAGCTGCAAGAAGCCATTAACGGTGATGTATCTGCGCTTGAAAAATTAGAAACTATTCGTGCTTACGGAGCATTGAAAATGGGGCTAATTTCTCATATTGATGAAGCAAAAGCACGTCAACATACGCCAAAAGTAGCTTGGGTTGCACCAGCTAAAACTTATCATGCGTCAAGCGGTAAAGTTGTTAGTGATACTGATATTGATTTAGTGGTACGTGCTATGTCGATGGGTAAATTACACCATGCGATGATGGGCACAGCTGCGGTTGCTATTGGTACTGCAGCTGCTATTCCTGGCACCTTGGTTAACCTTGCTGCAGGCGGTGGCGAGCGTCAGGAGGTAAACTTTGGTCATCCTTCTGGTACTTTAAAAGTGGGTGCCGCTGCAACGCTTGTTGATGATAAATGGCAAGTCACAAAAGCAAGTATGAGCCGGAGTGCTCGTGTGTTAATGGAAGGCTGGGTTAGAGTGCCCGAGTAGTAATCTATAGCGTACTGATATGCTCAAAATAAAGCGGCGGTTACGCCGCTTTTTCTAATCCGTAGCACTGTTGTTTCATGCCTTCAATAAACTCATCAAACTTGCCGCTTTGTTGCATCATCTCTATTTCATCATTCAAATCTTGTAAAACTTTTTGCCAATGCGGTGTTGATTTACTGACAGAGTAATAAAGTGCTTTGTATTCAAGTTTTGGTTCTAGTGCGACCAGTGATTCTAATATTTGTCGTTTACCCTTAATTGATAACTCAGATTTATGAACGCTGGCTTTTAACACTTCAAGATCTGCCACAATCAGGCTTACACGATTACTTAATAAGAGGTGTATTAATTGATACTCATTATTTGCCACGATTGTATCGATTTCTTTGTTATCGATCATGGCATCTAATTCTTTGGTGTTTTTATATGAGCGTACGACTCCAATAGGCAGGTCTTTTACTGAGTTTAAGTCTCCATTGAAAGGGATTTGGTTTCCTTTTAACGCCACGAAAGATAGATCTCCTCCCGGGATTGCATGACTTAAAGCGAGTAAATCGTTACGGGTTTTATCTAAAAAGTTATCAGAAATCACATTACTTTCAATGAAGTACTCAGGAAAGAGAATATCGGCTCGGCCTAATTCAGCTTCTCTAACTGCACGAGCCCAAGGGTAAAAACTAATATGAACGCCGTAGCCTTTTTCAAGAAGAGCACTGACCGTAAATTGGAAAAGCCAACCTTTATTACATAAGTTTTCGTCTATATAAGGGGGCCAATCGAGGGTAACGAGCTTTAGAACGTGTTTGGCATCTAGGTTATAACCGTACCCGCCATTAAAGCGTACCGCTTGCTCTGTAATAAATTCGCCATCCATTTCATAAGTAACAGGAGTAAGGTTAGCAATAGCTTGATATGAAAAAAATAAAAATAACGCTGCAAACAGTTTCATATAGTATTTAAGTTTTGTTATTTACATATAGCTTAGTCTTTTGCTGTAAATATACAACCTAATCACTTGAACAATATACCTCTAAGCTGTGGCTTAAATCTAATTCATATCGTTGACAGGGTATTCGCAACATAGTAGATTTCGTCGGGTGTGGCGAAGTGTTACACCGCTTTAAGGACGACCTTAAAGTTGTGATTTTAATTCGGGGACGACCCCATAAAGAGGTCGACCATGAATTGGATCTTACTTATTACTGCCGGCTTACTTGAAGTCGCTTGGGCTTATGGCCTAAAACAATCAAACGGTTTTACTAAACCACTCATTTCATTCTTTACAATTTTAACTATGGCTGCGAGCTTTTATTGCTTAAGTGTGACGCTTAAATCATTACCACTTAGTTTGGCTTATGCCGTTTGGGTAGGTATTGGTGTAATTGGGTCTGCAATACTAGGTATGACGCTACTAGCAGAAGGCGTGAGTCTATTAAAAATAGCCAGCTTACTGCTGATTGCCCTTGGAATTATTGGTTTGAAATTAGCCAGTTAGATTTTTTATCTCTGAAAATAATTAAGTAATATTTCGGATTGGTATTAAATAAAAATCCGATAGGCTGTCGCTCTATCGGATTTTGGTCCTGATCAAATGTAATTTGGGATTTATTACTTAGTGTAATTTCTTATAATCAACGACCCGTTGCTGTTGTACACCTAAGCCTTCAATGCCTAGGGTTACAACATCACCATCGTTCAAATAAATTGGCGGAGTTTGCCCTAAACCAACTCCCGGTGGAGTGCCTGTAGAGATAACATCGCCTGGTTGTAGGCTCATAAATTGGCTGAGATAGCTAACAATAAACGCAGGATCAAATACCATGGTTTTAGTATTACCATTTTGGAATTGGGTATCGTTTACTTTTAACCACATATCTAAATTAAGTGGATCAGCAATCTCATCTTTGGTTACTAGCCAAGGACCAAGTGGACCAAATGTGTCACAGCCTTTACCCTTATCCCATTGGCAGCCACGCTCTAGTTGAAAGTTACGCTCAGATACATCATTACAAACACAATAACCAGCTATGTAGTCATTGGCATTTTCAACATTGACATAGGAGGCGTGCTTACCAATGACGATGGCAAGTTCAACTTCCCAGTCTAATTTTTCGCTGTTTTTAGGTTTGATAATATTATCGTTAGGTCCACTGATGGCGCTGGTGGCTTTACTGAATACTTCAGGCTCCTTTGGGATTGCCATGCCAGATTCTGCAGCATGATCTGCGTAGTTCAAACCAATGCAAATGAACTTACCAACGTTAGCAACGCATGCGCCGATTCTTACTGACTCATCTACAATAGGCAGTGATGTAAGGTCTAAGCTTTTTATTTTTTCTAGGCTCTCAACTGAAAGAGCGGCTCCATTAACATCATTAATAATGCCACTTAAGCAACGAATTTTACCGTCACCATCTATAATACCGGGTTTTTCTTGGCCTTCAGGGCCATATCTGAGTAGTTTCATAATGATTCTCTTTACTTCAGTTAATTATTAAGTGTGACGAAACCGCCATCAATCGGGAAATTACTGCCTGTTATAAATGCAGCGTCGTCTGAGCATAAGTAATCAACAAGTCCTGCGATTTCTTCAGGTTTACCCATGCGACCAATAGGTTGGCTTTTTGAGAGCTTTTCAAACATCTCAGCCTGATTATCTGGGTAGCTTTGTGCTAAAAAGTTATCAACAAAAGGGGTATGAACACGACCAGGGGCAATACAGTTACAACGAATACCGTATGATAAATAATCTTTTGCTACAGAGTAGGTCATGGTTAAAACGGCACCTTTAGTCATTGAATAGGCAAACCTATCGGCAATTCCTACGGATGAAGCAACAGATGCTAGGTTAATGATGACGCCGCTCTGTTTTTCTTTCATGCTTGCAATGGCTGCATGTATACAGTTATAAACACCTTTAACATTGATGTTGTAGAGTCTGTCTAAGTCTGACTCTGTGGTATTTTCGATATTGCCAATGTGGGCTATACCTGCATTGTTTATCAGAATATCAATGGCATAGTGTTTTTTTATAGTTGCAAACAACTCTGCAACTTGTTGATGGTTCGCTACATCCACTGCAAATGCTTGTGCAGATCCACCGTTTTCATTTATTTCTTGCATCACTGTATTTGCAGCATCGATATTTAAATCAACAACAAGAATATGCATATTCCGTTTCGCTAAACGTAAACAGATACTTCGACCTATTCCGCTACCACCTCCTGTTACTAAGGCTATTTTTTTTGAGCTTTGCTGATTCATAATGTGTCCTTAAAAGGTGTGATTAGAGTAACTTATAAAAATTTCGCGCATTTTCTGACCATATCAACTGCCGTTCTGCTTTAGGCAATTCATTGATCAATGCCTGACTAATGTCATGCCACAAATCATAACTGCCATTCATGTTGACAACAGGCCAATCACTTCCCCAAAGAATTCTTTTCGGACCAAACAATTGATAAATGAGCTGAAAATATTGACGATAAATAGCAACATCAACACAATCTGTTGCAGCTTGTGTCATTAGTCCTGAAAACTTAATAGAAACATTTTCTAACTCTGCCAAGCAGGTTAACTGGTGTTGCCATTTCGTTGACATAGGTTTTGTTAAGTCAGGTTTAGCAAGGTGGTTAACTACAATATTTAATTGTGGATAGCGCTTTGCAATTGATATTATCTGCTCAAGATGTATATCAAGTATGAGTGCATCAAATGTAAGGCTGTTGTTTGCTAAAAAGTCAAAAATAGCAGCAAAATCGTCATTGAGTATCCAGTCAGGGTCGTCAATATCTTGCAACATTGGACGAATACCTTTGAAATAGGGATTTTTACTTAATGACGCTAAATGAGAAATGACATCGTTGGCTTGAAAATCAACCCAACCGACGACACCTGCTATGAAATCAGTTTTTTGAGCTAGCTCGAGCAAGAAGTATGTCTCATCTATTGAATCTGCAGCTTGAACCACAATTGTGCTCGTTATGCCATATAACTCTAATGCTGGAGCTAGTAATTCAGGCAAATGATCTTTATAGAGACAAGTAAAGTCAGAAGTTAGCCAGTTATAGTCTCCTCGGCTTAATTGCCAAAAGTGTTGATGGCTATCTACTTTTTCTATTATTGAGCTAGATGTTGATTTCATAATTACGCTCATTACATCGGTACTGGGGCATTTTCAGCAAGTAACTGTTCAGATTTTAAATCTTGCCAAAATGCACAAGGGATCACTTCATTAAATAGCTGTACAGTTTTTGCAACTCGCTTTGCATTGCCAAGGCCTGGAATAACCGATGCAACTGCCTGGTGTGCAAGCGGAAATTGCAGTGCAGCAGCTGCGAGAGTGACATTATGGTCTATACAAATTTGCTCAATTTTATCTACTTTTAAAATTACTTCTTTAGGGGCAGGGTTGTAGTTATAAAAGGGCGTTTTGTTAGTGCGAACGCCAGTTGCTAATATGCCCGAGTTGTAAGGACCGCCGAGAATTATCGACGTACCATTTGTAATGCATTGAGGAAGAAACTCGTTGACTGGTTCTTGTTCAAGTAATGAGTATCGGCCGGCTAATAAAAAACAATCAAACTGGCCAATATTCATGGCTCGCTGACAAATTTCTACTTCGTTTACACCTAAACCAATCGCTTTGATTTGTCCGCTACTTTTAAGTTCATCAAGTGCTCTATAACCACCTTGCTCGAACTGCATAAAATAAAATGAATCTCTATCTCCATGAGTATCTCTGCCAAGATCATGAACCAGAAGAATATCAATTTCAGCGAGCCCTAAACGTTGCTGACTATCCTCAAATGAGCGCATAATGCCATCGTAGCTGTAGTCATATTGAGCATCAAAAGGCATCGGAGTAGCAAAACCATGGCGAAGCTGCGTTACATCCGCTTTCGCGTCTGGTTTAATGAGTCTTCCAACTTTTGTGGATAATATATAATCCTGTTTTGGAAGTTCCCTTAGTGCATCTCCCACTCGACGTTCACTTAGTCCTGCACCATAACGCGGAGCTGTATCAAAATAGTTGATACCTATATCAATAGCCGATGATAAAGTGTTTTTAGCTTCTTCATCACTGACTGGTTGATATAAATTACCCATAGACGCAGCCCCAAAACCTAACGTTGATATATTTAGGTTTGTGTTACCAAGTTGACGAGTGTTGAAAACGTTTTTCATAATACTCCTACCATATTGTTCAGCTATTTAACTAGGAAGCTAGGTAAGTCCGTTACTTTTTCACAGCCTAATTGGTTCATTATCTGCGTTACCTGCATCATCAATGCATTAATGGTATGAATGCCTCCTTTATCACCTAATGCGCCAACGCCATATACAAAAGGTCTACCCAGAAAAGTAAAATCTGCTCCACTTGCTAGGGCACTCACAATATTAGTGCCGCTTCGTAAACCGCTATCCATAAATATCTTCATGTCTTTTGAATACTTAGATGCGATAGTTTGTAGTGGTTTTACTGGTGATTCACCTGCATCAAGTTGTCGACCACCATGATTAGAAATTACGACAGCATCAGCGCCAAGTTCTATAGCCGATTTCACATCTTGTTCACTAATTAATCCTTTTATTACTAATGGCCCTTGCCACATATCTCGTATAGGCTTTAGTCCCTCAATATCTACACGGCCCATAACCGTTTTATTCATAAATGCTGCAAGTTCATCGGTTGGCATGTCTTTAGGCATATAGGGTTTTAGGGTTTGCATTTCAGGCTTGCCGGCAAGCGCTGTTTCGTAAAACCAACGGGGTCTACTTAGCATTTGCATGATGTTTGAAAGTGTCATTTTAGGTGGCATCGCCAAACCATTGCGGATATCTCTTGGGCGATAGCCAAATGTTGGCACATCAACTGTGACAACCAATACAGGGTAGTGTGCTGCTTTTATGCGACTTAATAGATCTTTACGAATGCTCTCATCTGTTGGGTTGTATAATTGGAACCAAGCATGACCCTCAGACACTTCTGCAATACGCTCAAGGCTAGATGACGAAACAGTACTTAATACATAAGGGATGTTTTTTTCAGCGGCAGCTTTAGCCAGTATCTCAGGCGCTTTTGGCCACATTAGGCCTTGCAAACCAACGGGTGCAATTCCAAAAGGAGCTGAGTAGGTGTGGCCAAATAGTTCAACGGATTGATCGCTGCCAGAAAAGGGCTTTAATAATGTACTACGCAATTGTACAGCATTGATCTCGTCTCGATTTCGCTGAACACTTCGCTCTTCCATACAGCCACCTTCAAGGTAGTCAAATGCAAAGCGTGGTATGCGTTGTTTGGCTTTTTTCTTGAGGTCCGCTATATCAGGGTATTTATGATTAAAGTAATTATTCATGATGATGTCCTCTGCTCACATTAATTCAAGCAAGCAGGTCCTATGCTGTCGAATGTTTTATAAGTTAACAAAAATTCCTGATGTCCCATTTGTTCAGATTTACTTTGTTCACCACTTGCAATGCGGACAATAAGATCAAAGATTTCATCTCCCACTTGCTCTACCGTTTTCTGACCTTCGATAATACTTCCAGCATTTATATCCATGTCATCACTTAAGTTTTTGTATGTTTCAGGGTTTGCGCAGATTTTAATTACTGGCGAAATAGCTGAACCAACAACGGAGCCACGACCGGTTGTAAATAATGTGATGTGGGCACCTGATGCAATCATTTCGATGATTTCTTGATTATCAGAAATGTTTGGAAATCCAAATTTAGGGTCACCATCAGGGACTACATCCATCAAGAATAAGCCTTTTTTGTGGGGCTCTTCACCCGGTTTAATAATGCCATTAATTAACGAGCCACCTGACTTAGCATAAGCTCCCATTGATTTTTCTTCTTGTGTTGTTAAGCCACCCTCTGCATTACCTGGAGCAAAGCTGCCATAGCCCATTTTTGTGTAATATTTCTCAGCTTTTATGACACAAGATACAAGCTTGTCTGCAAGGTCTTTCGATTCGGCCCTTTGCGCCATTATTTGCTCGCAGCCCACAAGTTCGCCGGTTTCTTCAAAAATGCAGGTTGCATTTTGCGTAATTAAACGGTCGAAACACTTACCAACTGCAGGGTTTGCGCTGATACCACTGGTGCCATCTGAACCACCACAGATTGTGCCAATAACTAATTCATCAAGCGTCATATCAACAACAGGGCATGAAGAAATTTGTTCTAGCATAGCCGCAGCTTCTTGAACCCCTTTATCAATGGTGTTTTTTGTTCCGCCGTTATTTTGAATAACAAGCGTACTAACGGGTCGACCAGACTGACTGATAGCTTCACTTAAGTGTTCACGGTTGAACCCTTCACATCCCAAAGAAACGAGTAACACACCGCCAACATTAGGGTGGGTACACAGTTTAGTCATCATAGAAAGTGCATAATTGTTTGGATAGCAGCCAGGAAAGCCAATAAGTTGGATGTCTTGGTTATTTGACTTATTAACGATTGTTCTTGCCACATGGTGTGCACATTCAACTAAGTAGGCTACAACCACAGTGTTACGAATACCTTTTTTACCATTACTTCTTAAATAGCCCTGCATATTAATCTCCACTAACTGAGTGCCTAGTGTGGCTTGCTATATAGTCACTCTTCATATTGTGAAGGTGCACATGCTGTCCTTTTTCAATATCGTCAGTGGCAGATCCGATAGGCACACCGTATTTTAAAATTTGTTCGCCTTTTTGAATTGCACGGCAGGCAACTTTATGACCAACAGTGACATCTGTATTTAGCGTTAGCTCATCATTTGCAATGGTGATCGCTTCACCAAGGTATGCAGCCTGACAACAAACAATGACGTTGTCTTGTTCATGCAGTAACACAAATTTATTTCCAGACATTCAATCCTCACAATTAAAGTTTGTTGGTACACTAGCAAATTATTTTAAATATGAATTGTTTTTTCATATTTAAAATATTTGTAATAATTAAACAAGTCAACATCTTTCTTTTGTCTCTAGCCACTGTCATTTGTTGCTAAAGCCAGGAACCTTTAAAAAAATAGTAAATAAACAATTGTTTTTTATAGACATATTTAAAATAATATTTTTCTTATATGAAATTTAATTGTATATATGAATTTATCGTGCAATCTTTTAAACATGAACTGTACTAAGCAGTTCGTATTAACAGCATCTAACTAAGAGCGTAATTAACAATGAACACATATCAATTAGGTACAAAAGAGGGAGGGGAAACTGCACCATTAATCGCAACGGATATGCTGATACCTTTTATTCTGGTTGCAGCACTTTTTCCTCTTTGGGGCTTTGCAAATGACATTACCAACCCGCTGGTAAAAGCGTTCAAAGATATTTTTCTAATTTCAAATGCACAGAGTTCTCTTGTGCAATTTGCTTTTTACTTAGGGTATGGAGTGATGGCTATTCCTGCCGCATTGTATATTCGGCGCTATTCGTATAAATCTGGGATACTACTTGGACTTGGGCTATATGCACTGGGTGCATTACTATTTATTCCTGCCAGTTATTACATGGAATTTAATTATTTTTTGGCTTCTTTGTGTATTTTAACCTGTGGATTGGCACTCTTAGCGACAACTGCAAATCCTTATATTTTATCAATGGGAGATGAGCGGACAGCCACAAAGCGGTTAAATTTAGCGCAAGCATTCAACCCTGTTGGTTCGTTGATGGGCATGTTTGTTGCTTCAACTATGATTCTAAATAAGCTTGAAATAGAACAGTTTAGAGCTGAAGAAAAATTACAACATCCAGAATATGCACATTGGCTCCCCGCAGTTGTTGATGAAAAGCTTACCGAAGCACTTTATACCTTTTCAAAAGAAGAACCATTTAATCATATGGCGATGCAGGCAGCTGATTTGGCGACAATACGCGACCCTTATGTGGTAATTGCGATGATTGTTATTGTCTTATTTTTTATCTATTTATTTTATCACTTGCCTAATACACAGGCTGGTAAAGTAAATCAAAGTGACAATAGCGCGAAGGAGGTTTTTGTAAAACTTATTAAAAATAAGCGCTATGTTGAAGGTGTGATTGCTCAAGTTTTTTATGTTGGTGCACAAATTATGTGCTGGACTTTTATTATCCATTACGGGATGACTGAAGTAGGCTTAACCGCTTCTGAAGCGCAGAATTACAACATTGTTGCTATGTGTGTTTTTCTGGCCAGTCGCTTTATTTGTACGTTTTTACTTAATTGGGTTAACGCCGCATTACTGCTGATGATCTTTGCAATTGCTGCAGCGAGTTTGACGTTTGCTGTCATTTTTACCGGGGGCATGCTCGGATTGTATTGTCTTATTGCTGTTTCGGGGTGTATGTCTTTAATGTTCCCAACAATTTATGGTATCAGTTTAGGCGGTTTAAAAGCCGATGCAAGTATCGCATCCTCAGGATTGGTGATGGCGATTGTCGGAGGAGCGCTAATGCCACCTCTACAAGGGCAGATGATTGATGCAGGGCCACTGATAAAGTCACTAAGTGCAGTACAAACCTCTTTTTTACTACCTTTAATTAGTTTTATGGTGATAGCTGTTTTTGCTTATCGCGTTAACTATATCCATAAAACATCAGTGGAGAAATGAAATGCAATATTGCTTAACATTAGAGCTAGAAAACAACGATGATTTAATAGCCGAATATGAGAAATACCATGCCCCGGGAAATGTATGGCCTGAAGTTGTAGCGGCAATCAAAGAAGTGGGTATAACGAACATGGCGATTCATAGGCTAGGCACACAATTAATTATGATACTTGATACCTGCGATGACTTTAGTTTTGAACACAAAGCCAGATTCGATGCTCAAAATAGTAAAGTTCAAGAATGGGAAGCATTAATGGAAAAGTTTCAAAAGGTTGATACGTCATCCAGTAAATCTGCTAAGTGGAAGCTTGTTGAGCGGATTTTTTCACTGGATGAACAAATAGCAGCTTATTAAATGGGTATGGCGCTTTTTCTCATAAATGAAACTAATGTATACTTTTGTAATCTGAGGAAATTTTATAGCTAGTCTCAAAAAACTAGTGAGTTATATTAAGGTGAATATCAGTGGAAAAAGAAACGGATTCTAAATCACGGAAAAAAGTGTATTCAGCTCCTGCGCTTGAAAAAGGATTGGATTTGCTTGAATTGCTGTCAAGTGAAGTAGACGGTCTCAATATCACGGATATCACAGCACGACTCGATCGTTCGGTCGGCGAGTTGTTTAGAATGTTGGCGGTATTAGAGCAACGTGGCTATATTGAAACGCCAGCGGGAAGTGATAGGCATAGATTAACCTTAAAGCTTTTTGGGCTAGCCAATCGGTTTCCACCTATTAAGCGTTTAACATCGCTAGCTAATCCTTTGATGCACAGATTATCTTATACCATAGAGCAATCTTGCCATTTAGTGATCTACTACGAAGGTAAAGGTCATGTTGTAGTGCAGCAAGATTCACCTTCGGCGCGTATCTTTAGCGTTAGACTTGGCGCTGAAGCACCCTTAGTAAATACCTGTTCAGGGCATTTATTGTTGGCGTTTTCTGAACTAGAAAAGCGTGATTTAATGCTAAGTCGTGTGCCAAGTGACCACCCACAAGCAAATTCTGAACAACTCGAGGATATAATCAATCGCGTTAAAAGTCAGGGTTATGAGAGTGTAATTAGTGCGCAAGCTCATGGAGTAAATGATATTGGTTATCCAGTGTTTGATGCAACAGGTCAAATCGCAGCGGCATTAGTTGTGCCATTTATTGATTTCACTGACGGCTCTCATACAACTGATATGGCAATGATCCACGAAAATATGCAGGTAACAGCTTTAGAGTTGTCGAAGCTATTAGGGTATGAGTGATCCCAATTATCAAATTAGAATATTTAGAATTGGTACGACTGAGTGGATTCGAACCACCGAGCTTTGGATCGGGCCATCAAGAGTGGTAGTGCGCTAACTAGCTGAGCTTTGAGATATTGTAAATTAGTAAATTAGTAAATTTAGAATTGGTACGACCGAGTGGATTCGAACCACCGACCCCTACCATGTCAAGGTAGTGCTCTAACCAACTGAGCTACGGTCGTACAGAAGTGTCAAAATCAAGAGTGGTACAACCG
>NZ_JAKGAW010000043.1:0-36908 GCF_021532475.1 Pseudoalteromonas sp. APAL1
TACTTAGACCAAAAGGTGATCAGAGTTTTCACACAGTCTGTACACAATACCGACTTTCACATCTATGAAAAATACTCGAAATAGCGTTAGAAAGTTTACGGCTATCAAACCTATAAAAAATAAAAAAGAGTAAAGCGTTCACTTTACTCTTTCAGATAATTCACTATCTTGTTAACTCGCAACTTATTTCAACCTAATCGACGTTGCTTCAATCTCAATCAAACCTTGCTTAAACAAACCGCCAATGGCTTTTTTGTAGTTTGCTTTACTGGTTGAGAAAGTTTTTTTAATTGCTTCAGGGTCTGACTTATCACCTAAGTGAAGTACGCCGCCTTCGGCTTTTAATTTAGTTAAGATTTTTTCGCCTAAGTCGTTTACTTTGCCCATACCTGGCTTTTCAAGTAGTACGTCGATTTTGCCGTCTTCACGTACTTTTTGAATAAAGCCTTTTAAGCGCTGGCCAATAAATAGCTTTTTAAATACGGTGTTGTAGTAAACCACACCAATGTGGGCTTCGTTTACGAGTACTTTGTAGCCTAGGTCTGTTTTACCGGCAACGATTAAGTCAACTTCTTCCATCGTTGAGTAAGTTGGTTCATCTTTCGATAAAAACTTATTAAAGTTGCTTGATGCACAAATACGTTGGCTGGCGTTATCGAGATATAAGCGTACAAGATACGAGAAGCCTTCTTTCATTTTTGGCTTTTGTTCATTGTATGGCGCTAGCACGTCTTTTTCGAGGCCCCAATCCATAAACGCACCAGTGCTATTAATTGCTTTAACACGGAGTAGGGCATATTCGCCCACTTCAGCTAAAGGTTTTTTTGTGGTGCCGGTTGGGTGGCCTGCATGATCTAAATAAATAAATACTTGCACGCTGTCACCAGCTTCAAGTTCGTATTCAATTTCTTTACTTGGTAAAAATACTTCACCTAAGTCACGGCCATCTAAATAGGCGCCTTCGTTTGACATTTCGTTAACGAATAGTGTTTGGGTTGTTCCAAGAATGCTCATTATTATTCCTGTTCTGGTTTTTTCTTACGACGCATAGGTGAAAAACCATCGACATCAATAGGTGGTTTAATAGGCGTTTTCGGTTTTTTAGGGGCAGCTTTACGTTTTGGTTTAGCAGGCTTTGCAGCGACTTTTTTCTCTGCTTTATTCCAAACCGTTTGTGGTTTTTTCTCACGTAGGCCTTTAAATTTACCAACAAGGCCATCAACGGTGAAAAAGCTTAATTCATCATTTAAAAATGCTTTAATTGCTTTGTAGCTTGGCCAATCTTTCGGGCCTACTAACGAAATAGCAGTCCCTTTAAAGCCAGCGCGACCTGTACGACCAATACGGTGCACATACTCTTCAGCATGCTTTGGTAGGTCAAAGTTAATTACATGGGTCACGCTTAATAAATCAAGACCACGCGATGCAACATCGGTGGTGATTAAGATTTTAAAGTTTTCACGGCTAAAGGCATCCATGATTTCAAGGCGTTTGGCTTGGGTTAAGTCACCAGCGAGTGCTTGTGCTTTAAAGCCTTTATCAGTTAATAACTGACTTAGACGCTGAGTATCGGCACGTGTTGCGGTAAATATAATGCATTGGCCAACATTGTCTTGCTTTACAAAGTGCTCAAGTAGGGCTTCTTTGTGATCTAGATGATCAGCTAAATAAAGCTGCTGGGTAATGTCACTATGCTGCTCATTAGAAGCACTTAACAGTATTTGTTTTGGTGAACGTAATAAGTTACGTGACAGGGCATCAACTTGTGCATGGTCAAGCGTTGCTGAAAACAATAACGTTTGACGTAATCGGTGATCAGCAAGTTCGTTGATCATTTTAACTTGATCGGTAAAGCCTAAATCTAGAATACGGTCAGCTTCATCAAAAATTAAAAGCTCTAAGCCTGAAAGCTGTAATGAACGTTGACTTAAATGGTCAGCTAAACGCCCCGGTGTGCCCACTACAAAATGAGGGTCTTTGCGTAGCGCCTTAATTTGGTCATTAAAGTTTTCGCCACCGAGTATTTTAACGACACTAATATTTGTGCCGGCAATTAATAGTCTTAATTGGCTGTATACTTGGGTTGCTAATTCGCGGGTAGGCGCAACGATTAAAACGCGAGGGTCGCGTTTACTGAGTGCTTTTTGTTTCATTACACGCTGTACAGCAGGTAATAAAAACGCCAGCGTTTTGCCCGATCCTGTTTTTGACTGTGCAAAAATATCATGGCCTGCGATAGCTGTTGGTACCGCGTGAGCTTGAATGTCAGTGGGCTGGGTGATGCCTTGATGCGCAAGTTGTTTTTCGAGGCGTGTATCAATCCCAAGTTCAGTAAAATGCAATGCGTAATCTCCGATGAGCAAAATTTAGTAAATCCTGTTCATTATAACGTACTTGCCTCGCTAGGAGACAGTAAAAACACAGCTATTTCGCATCAGTTTTTGCAATTATCGCTAATTCGCGTAAAATACGCGCCCTCAATGCGCCGGATTTACGATTCGGTTAACGCCCCACATGGGCATTTAAGGCAAAAGGTAAAACCATGACTGCTGTTCATAAAGACAATGTAACCAGCGAGCACTTTGTTGTGTGCGCACTCTACAAATTTGTAGCCCTTCCAGATTTTGAAGCTATTCGCCAACCATTACTTAAAGTGATGGAAGACAATGAAGTACGCGGTACTTTGTTACTTGCGGCTGAAGGTATCAACGGTACTGTTTCTGCTAAGCGCGAAGGTATTGATAACCTATTAGCATGGTTAGATGCACAACCAAACCTAGATAACATTGTGACTAAAGAGTCATACGATGACGAATGCCCGTTCTACCGTACTAAGGTAAAACTTAAAAAAGAAATCGTAACTATGGGTGTTGAAGGTATTGACCCACGTGAAGTAGTGGGTACATACGTTAAGCCTGCTGATTGGAACGCGTTAATTTCAGACCCTGAAGTGATTCTTATCGATACGCGTAATGATTACGAAATCGAGATCGGTACTTTCCAAAATGCGGTTGATCCAAACACGAAGACATTCCGTGAATTCCCAGCGTGGGCAAAAGAAAACCTAGATCCAGCAAAGCACAAAAAAGTCGCTATGTTCTGCACCGGTGGTATTCGCTGTGAAAAATCAACTGCGTATATGAAAGAGCAAGGTTTTGACGAGGTATTCCACCTTGAAGGCGGTATCCTTAAGTACTTAGAAGAAGTACCAAAAGAAGAAACCATGTGGGAAGGTGAGTGTTTTGTATTTGATAACCGCGTTGCGGTAAATCACGACTTACAAAAAGGCTCTTACGACCAATGTCATGCGTGTCGTATGCCTATCACTGAAGAAGAAAAGCAAAAGCCTGAATACATGGAAGGTGTTTCGTGTCACCACTGTCACGACAGCCTAACAGAAGAGCAACGTGCTCGCTTTGCTGAGCGTCAAAAGCAAATCGAATTAGCACAAGCGCGCGGTGAAGGTCACATCGGTAACGAAGCGCAAGAAGTTCTTCGTAAGCGTAAAGAAGCTAAAAAAGCGCAAAAAGAAGCACAGCGCCAACAGTAACCTTTAGCAAATTTCTTATAAACCCCAGCATAGTCTGGGGTTTTTTTATGGATTATTTATTAGTTAGCTTTTTAAATATAGTTACTTTGTTTATTAAGTCACTGTAATTGCTATAAAAGCTACCATTTGTTCCTTATTAATGTACAATCTGCCGATTATTTATTTTAGATACCATCTCCAACACTATCTTTTCTTAATTTTAAAAAGTAAACGTTTGAAGTATAAGGATATATACAATGTACAAACTACTTACGGTGGCAATGTGTTCAATGCCATTTTTTGCTCATTCAGCGCTTAACGAAAATAAATTTGGTTACATTGGCATTGCTGCTCAAAAAAATTATTACGATGTTAATTTTATCCCCTTGATAGAGCAGCAAGAAATTTTACCGTTACGTTATGACTACAGTGACACAGGAACTGGGTTTAGAGGATTTGCCGGCTACCAATTTAATCAATATCTAGCAATAGAAGCAGGTTTTAGTGTGCTTGGCGAAGCCGAATTTAATGTATATAGCGAAACAACTAATCAAAGTGGTACGGTCGTTAAAAATTCTGTTTACAGCGGAGGGCTTGAAACCAATGCACTTGATCTGCGTTTACTTGGTACATACCCAATTACTGGCAATGTATTTGTTAGGGCGCATTTAGGTAGTGTACTTTGGGATAGTAATTTTAGCTTTCTACAAAAATTCTCTGATGATTACTTTATTGTTGATCAAAAAGACTCTGGAGTATCACTTTTAACCGGGCTAGGTATTGGTTATGCATTGTCTAGTGGTACGGCCTTAACACTTGATTATGAAAATACAAAAATTAATGATAGCAACACACATAATATCGTTGCTTCAATAGTGTTTAAGCTCTGATTTATCCGAGGATTTTTTAGTTGAGTTACCTAGTAATAAGTTAGTGCGCTTTTTTACACTTACCTACATATATCTCACAGTCCCTTACGAACTAAGTAGTTATTATTCTACCTAACAGCAATACTTTATAGGACTAAATGGGTATGAAGAAACTACTAGTGAGCTTATTATTACTAGGTGGCTGCGCGACACAAGGTGTTGATAGAGCCGATCAGCAGGTCATGATTAAAAAGTTTTACGCCAAAGTTGAAGATGTTAAACCTGTAAAACTGTCATCTAATGTAAAAACAGGCATTGTTGGTGGCTCTGCAATAGGGCTTATCGATGAATTAGATGGCAATCATGAAGATATGGTTGCTGGGGCATTAGCTGGTGCAATTATTGGTGGGCTTTTTACTGCCATTGCAGAGGGCAGCAACAATGCCTTTGAATACGCACTTAGATCAGAGCAAGAAGGGCGTTTTTCTGTTATTCAAAAGGACGAAATTGATCTTAATTCTGGTTGTGTAGAAGTGACTATTGCCTCAGAAGCGCGTTTAAAAACCGTGCCTGCAGTTAACTGTATTAATTTATAAGATTAATCTGCATTCATACAAACCAGTTTGAGGGATTAAACCTGTTGCTACATGCGTTTAAAGTGACTTAGTTATCTGTAAGGTTTTATTGCCTGAAAATAGCTCACTTAAATAAGCGATATTACAGATAGAAATGCGGCAAAATCAGCGCCGTATTTCTAATTATTCATTTTAACTTATCAATTTGTTTATTAAACGAAGCATCCTTTTTATTGATCACAAAGCTGTTACACTTCGTAACAATTAAAACGATTCTTATTTAGGTGACACTTTTGATAATTGGCAAATTGCATTCATGGACTTTTCTTGCCTTAATTAGTTGCGTATCAGTCGCTGAGGCTGCAAACGTAGTTGTTGAATCAGTTACGCTTGAAAAAGCAAAACAACAAATAAAAGCAGTTGGTAGTGCTGAAGCTGTGCGTTCTGTAACCTTATACCCTGCGGTTGGGGACAGGGTGACTGCTGTTCACTTCAAACCCGGTGACAATGTCAAAAAAGGAGATTTGCTACTTGAGCTTGATTCGCGCAGGCAGCAAGCTGCTCTTTTAGAAGCACAAATAACGTTAAATGACACAGAGCGAACAATGAAGCGGCTCGAAGAAAGCCATGCTCGAGGTGCTGTACCACAAAGCGATTTAGACGATGCAAAAACGTTGCATGAGCTTGCGAAAGTGCAGTTGATGCAAGCAAAAACAGAGCGTGAAGACCGCGAAATTCGTGCTCCGTTTAGTGGTGTGATGGGGCTAACAGATGTAGAAGTTGGCGACCGGATCACAACACAGACTGCGATTGCAACGATTGATGATGTATCAACACTGTACATTAACTTTAATGCACCAGAAGCAGCAATTGATGTTTTAAAGGAAAAATCAGCTGTTGAAGTGATCCCTTGGCTAGGCGACAAAACTTACAGCGCACAAGTTGCCCAGTTAGACTCTCGTATTAATCCTCAATCGCGCACCTTAAGAACCAAAGCAAAGTTAAATAATGAATCTCATCAGTTTATGCCTGGTATGAGTTTTCGTGTGCATATTAATTTACTTGGTGAAGAGCATGCAGTGGTTCCTGAAGCTGCCATGATGTGGGGAGCTGCGGGCCCTTACGTGTGGAAAAGTGTTAATAAAAAAGCCACACGTGTTGATGTTAAAATTGAACAGCGTTTAGCCGGTCGGTTATTGGTATCTGGTGGCTTAAAAGAAGGTGATTTATTGGTTACTGAAGGCGTGCAACGTTTACGCCCAAACCAAGAGCTTACTTTTATGAATGAAACAACGCTTGCCAAGGAGTGATAATGAAACAGCAACCTATGATGGAAGATTTACCATCAATGGCGATACGTCGGCCCGTATTAATCGTGGTGCTGAATTTGTTAATCATCATAGCGGGTATTGCCGCTATTGCTGGTATTGAAATACGTGAACTACCAGATGTAGACAGGCCACGCATTACTGTTTCAGCATCGTTTCCTGGGGGCTCGCCTGAAACCGTTGATACCGAGGTAACCAGTAAACTTGAGGGGGCTGTTGCTCGGGTAAGTGGTGTTAAAACAATTCGTGCGCAAAGTGAAGAAAATAATGCCCGTATTGTAGTTGAGTTTCGCCCGGGTGTTAATCTAGATGATGCAGCCAACGAAACGCGCGAATCGGTTGCCCGTGTACAGCGAGAATTGCCCGAAGAAGTAGAGCGTGTATCTATTATTAAAGCTGATAACGATGCCGAAGCGGTGGTATCGCTAACGGTATCAAGCGACAGCTTATCATTAGAAGCACTCACTGAACGCGTTGATGTTGACTTAGCCCCGCAGTTTTTAACTATTCCTGGGGTTGCCGATGTTCGCTTAAATGGCGACCGAGAGCGGGTGCTTAGAGTGCGCATCGACCCACTTAAGCTAAGCAGCTTTAACCTTACGGTACCAGATATTGCCAATGTACTTCGCCAAGCTCCCTTTGATGTGCCTGCAGGTAGTTTAAAATCAAGCGATCAACAGGTGATTGTTCGTGCCGATGCTACGTCAATATCAGCTGAACAAGTGGCAGATATTATAGTGCGTGACGATACCCGTATTGGTGATGTTGCTGCAGTGTATTTTGGCCCAGCTGATCCGCGTTCATTCGTACGATTAAATGGGACGCCAGTCATTGGCATGGAGATAATACGCCAAGCTCAATCAAATACTATCGAAATTTCTGATGAAGTGCTGACATTAATCGAACGTATGAGAGTACGTTTTCCTGAAATGGAATTTACCTTAACCTCCGACGATGCGCAGTTTATTAGAAGCTCAGTGGATGAAGTAATAAACTCTCTATTACTGACAGTGATGTTAGTAGTGATCACACTTTGGGTGTTTATTGGCTCATGGCGAGCAACGCTCGTCCCCGCATTTGCCATACCTGTTGCGTTAATTGGTTCTTTAGCACAGATTTGGGCGCTTGGTTTTTCGATTAATATCTTAACTTTGTTGGCGCTGGTATTAGCGACAGGCCTTATTGTAGATGATGCGATTGTGGTCAGTGAAAATATTCAACGTCAGCGTGGCTTAGGCCTTGGCCGAAGAGCTGCGGCTGTAATTGGCACCCGCGAAGTATTTTTTGCTGTGGTGGCAACAACCGCTGTATTAGCAGCTGTGTTTGTGCCGATTGCCTTTTTGCCTTCAACAGCAGGGCGACTATTTAGAGAGTTTGGTGGTGTGCTTGCTGGAGCTGTGATTATATCAAGCTTTGTAGCGCTTTCTTTAGTGCCTGCACTAACCTCAAAACTGAAATTAAAGCAGGGTGGTTTTCATCCTTTTGCAAAAGTTGGGCATGCTTTAGCGAATATATACAAACGCTCAATTCATGGCGTACTTAAACATGCATGGCTAACATTTTTTGCTTGCTTACTCGTTGCAGCAGGCTCTGGTGCGCTGTATTTCAATTTAGATAATGAATTATTGCCGACAGAAGACCGCGGTAAAATTCGCATTTTCGCCCGTGGCCCAGATGGTGTAGGCCTTAACTTTATGGACAGGCAAGCGGTGCAAATGGAAGATATTTTACTGCCCTATGTTGAAAGTGGTGATATTGAGTCAATTTATACCGTCGTTGGGCAATGGGATCCGAATATCGTATTTATCACTGTGCCGTTAAAGCATTGGGACGAATGAAATTTTAGTCAGCAAGAAATTATCAATAAAATTCGTGGACCTTTAGGAAACATTCCAGGTGCGGCTGGTTACCCAGGTGGTTCAAATAGTTTGAACTTGCGTGGTCAAGGCGGTGGTATTGAGCTTGCATTATTGGGGCAAGATTACCTTGAGATCTTTAAAGCGGCACAAAATTTCTCGGCAGAAATAGAAAAAGCCTTGCCAGAAGTGGCGCCAGTACGTATCTCGTACCAACCGTCACAACCGCAATTACGGGTTAATATTGATAGACGTCGTGCTGAAGAGCTCGGCGTATCGCTCAGTGATATATCTATTACGCTTAGAGCAGCCATTAACGGCGATGACATTGCTGATTTAAACATCGGCGACCAATCAATCCCTATTATGCTGCAAGCACAAAACCAAACTATTACAAACCCAAGTGACTTAGCAAACTTATATGTTGGGGGTCGTAATGGTCAGTTAGTGCCACTGAGTAGTGTGGCAACCATTACAGAAGAAGGTGTTGCAGCAGAACTAGAGCGCCATGCTCAGCGCCGAGCAATCGAATTAAGCATGGAAATGCCAGATGATATTACTATTGCCGAAGTTGTAAATAAAATCCGTGAAATATCAGAGCAAAACCTGCCAGCTGGTATAAGTTTAGCCTTTAAGGGTGAGGCACTCACCTTTGAAGAAACGGCTAATGAAGTCTTGATCACCTATATTTTGGCATTTTTGATTGTATTACTTGTTTTAGCTGCGCAATTTGAAAGTGTTAATAGTGCCATTGTAGTGATGATCACTGTGCCATTTGGCATTACATCGGCCATTTTGGCCTTGTATCTAACGGGTACATCATTGAACATTTATTCACAAATAGGTTTGGTCATGCTTATTGGCTTAATAGCTAAAAATGCTATTTTGCTGGTGGAATTTGCTGACCAATTACGAGATAAAGGTCGCAGTGTTAGAGAAGCAGTTGAAGAAGCTGCTCTTGTGAGGTTACGCCCAATTGCGATGACCTTAGTGTCAACTTTGCTAGGTGCATTACCACTTATATTATCCACCGGTGCCGGTGCCGAAGCGCGTAACGCGATTGGTTGGGTGGTATTTGGTGGTTTAGCATTAGCAGTGCTGTTCACATTATACCTTACACCTGTGATTTATCTTGGTTTAGCGCGCTTTACCAAACCTCGTGGTGATGAGTCGAAACTTCTGGCCGAAGAACTAGAAAAGGCTTAATCCATTTAAATCTGCTATTTTTTCTTTGAAAAAATAGCAGATTACACTCACAATCAAGGAAAAGCTCAAAACTAGGTACGCTTATGCAAGCCGAACACGTCGACATAGCACAATTTTTAAGTGATCATGCTCCATTTGATGATTTACCCGAAGAAGCGGTTAACACTCTCGCTTCACAAGTAGAGATAGCCTACTTCAGAGCGGGAACACAAATCCTTAATTACGGCGATGACATTGCCGATTTATATGTAATTAGAACCGGAGCCGTCGAAATGTATCGACGCGATGGTGATTTGTATAACCGCTTAACTGTCGGTGGTATTTTCGGACAAATGGGTTTGCTGATGAACCGCAAAGTCCGATTTCCTGCCAAGGCCCTCGAAGACACCTTAGTGTATTGCATTAATGTAGAGCTATTTAATCAATACTGTGATGAATACGAAGCCTTTGCAGACTTCTTTGAAGCTGATGGCAATGTGCGTCTTCATCAGGCCATTGTAGAGCAGGCTGACAGTAATGATTTAACAACTGCAAAAGTTAAATCATTACTGCACAGAGATGTCGTGACCGTTGCAAAAGACGCGTCTGTGCAAATGGTTGCTCAATTGATGACACAAGAGTCGGTATCGTCTGTATTAGTAACAGATGCCGATAAACCCATCAGTGATGATCCCGACGATGATGATGGTCAAGTAGTTGGCATAATTACAGACCGAGATTTGCGCACCAGTGTGATTGCTGAAGGCTTAAGCTACGAATCACCTGCCGAGCAAATTATGCAAACGGATCTCATCTTACTCGATAGCAACGCCTATGTGTTTGAGGCTGTGCTTGCTATGCTCAGAGATAACATTCATCACCTACCTGTCGTTGTTAAGAAAAAGCCCATCGGTGTTATTTCTTTATCTGACATTTTGCGATATGAATCACAAAGCAGTTTATTGTTAGTGCGGGGTATTTTAGCTCAGCAATCTGTTGAAGATTTAGCGCATTATGCACGTCAGCTACCTAACGTGTTTGTACGCATGGTAAACGAAGACGCTAACTCTCATATGATTGGTACAGCAATGGCTGTAATAGGGCGTACCTTTAAACAGCGTTTACTTGATTTAGCCGAAGAAAAATTTGGCCCGCCGCCCATTCCTTATTGTTTTATTGCATTAGGTTCAATGGCTCGTGATGAGCAATTAATTGTTACCGACCAAGATAACGCCATTATCCTTGATAATAGCTTTAACGAGGAATTACATGACGAATATTTTCAAAAGCTCGCTGACTTTGTCTGTGATGGTTTAGCCGAATGTGGCTATAAATACTGCGAAGGGGAAATCATGGCGTCATTTAAAAAGTGGCGTTTAACTCGTGAGCAGTGGAAAGAGCAATTTGCAGGCTGGATGGCAGAACCAAAACCACAGGCTTTATTACACAGCTCTATCTTTTTTGATTTAGATGGCGTTTACGGTAAAACCAAATGGGCTGATGAGCTCAAACGATTTATTGCAACTGAAGGGCGTAAGAATAAGCGTTTCTTGGCTAACCTTGCAGCCAATGCCCGTAACAGAACACCGCCTTTAGGTTTCTTTAAAGATTTTGTGCTAGAGCATAATGGTCAGCATAAGCCTTCTATGAACTTAAAACGCCGCGGTACTGCGCCATTATCAGATGTAATTCGTGTTCATGCTTTAGCAATAGGCAGTCGTAAACAAAATTCATTCGAGCGTTTAGAAGATATCATCGAAGCAAAGCTTTTACCCGCAGGGAAAGCGCAAGATCTTCGAGATGCCTTAGAATACATTTCGATGGTTCGTATTCGCCACCAAGCATGGCAAATTGAAAAGTTAGACGAAGCCCCAGATAACGATCTTGAGCCACATTTACTATCGCCTTTTGAGCAGCGCAACCTTAAAGAAGCGTTTGCGATTTTAGATAAAGCGCAGAATTTCCTTAAATTCAGATACTCTGCCAATACAGGGATGAAGTAATGGCTAAACAAGGTGTAAAACTTGATTGGCCGACTCGGTATCAGCAGTTATTGGCGGCTAGCAAACAGCCGTTAATTCAAGAGTTTTATCAAGCCGCTATTTGTGATTTAAACATGCCAATTAGCGACGTACCCTTAGTGGCGCTTGATTTTGAGACGACCGGTCTAAATTTTCAAAATGACGATATAGTCAGTGTTGGTTTAATTCCATTTAATGCTAGGCGCATCTTTTGTAAAGATAGCCAGCATTGGATTGTACAACCAAGACGTAAGCTCGCTGAAGAGTCGATCGTTATTCATGGTATTACCCATTCAGAAGTAAGTGACGCGCCAGATTTTTCATCTATTATGGAGCCATTACTAGCAGCATTAAAAGGTAAAGTCATAGTGGTGCATTTTGCTCCCATTGAACGACACTTTTTGTATCAAGCGCTACAATCGCGATTGGGTGAAGGCCTTGAGTTTGCAGTAATAGACACGTTAGAGCTTGAAAGCAGGGCGCTTAGAGCAAAACAAGGTCTACTAGGTAGGTTGTTTAATTCTAAGCTTGATTCCGTTCGTCTTGCGGATTCTCGCATTCGTTACTCGTTACCTGCGTATCAAAACCATAACGCACTGAACGATGCCATTGCCACCGCAGAGCTGTTACAAGCGCAAATTGCTTATCATTACCGCCCAGATACATCGCTAAGTGAATTGCTCATATAGCGTGCTTAACAGCACAGACTTTATGACGAGTAATTTAAATTAATTGAGCAAAGCTTATAAATAAAAAACGCCGCATATAGCGGCGTTTTTTATTTAAAGGTAGTGGTTAGTTTCTTGGCTCTGTACGTAGACCAAGGATTAAACTTACACACATTAATAGCAATACAAAGGTAAACGGTAAGCCCGTAGATACGGCACCGGCTTGTAATGCTTCGATAGCTTGTGTGCCACCAATCCAAACAAGCGCTGCAGCAATCGCACCCTCGATTGTTGCCCAGAAAATACGTTGTGGCACTGGCGCGTCAACTTTACCACCGGCAGTGATAGAGTCGATAACTAAAGAACCTGAGTCAGATGACGTAATAAAGAACACGAGTACCAGCACAATTGCAATGAATGAAAGCACTTGCGACATTGGCAGGGCTTCAAACATTTGGAACATCGCAAGTGGTACATCAGTTAAACCTTTCTCACCTAGTACACCCACTTTATCAATAATTTGTTCAATAGCGATACCACCATAAATAGACATCCAGAAGATAGTCACAACGGTAGGCACAAGTAATACGGCAATTAAGAATTCACGAATTGTACGACCTTCAGATACACGCGCAATGAACATACCTACAAACGGTGACCATGAAATCCACCAAGCCCAGTAGAATACTGTCCAGCCGTGCATCCATGTTTCATCTTCACGGCCATGTGGGTTACTTAACGGAATAATGTTTTCAACATAACCCATAACAGTATTAGGAAGATTACCAAACGCTGCTGAAAAACCAACGAGAGCAACAAATACGAGTAACACAAATGCGATAACCATGTTTACATTACTAAGCAGCTTTACACCGCCGTCGATACCACGAACAACAGAGATCACTGCAAGTAGAGTAACACCAACAATAACGCCGATTTGTAGACCAATACCGCTATCAGTACCAAACACGTGGTTTATACCTGCAGCGGCTTGCTGTGCACCTAAACCAAGAGACGTTGCGAGACCAAATAAGGTGGCAAGTACAGCTAGAATATCAATAAGATGGCCCGGCCAGCCCCATGCTTTGTCACCTAAAATAGGATAAAAAATAGAGCGGATTGATAACGGCAGGCCCTTGTTGTAGCAAAAGAATGCTAACGAAAGCGAAACAACGGCGTAAATTGCCCAAGGGTGTAAACCCCAATGGAACATAGTTGCACCCATTGCTAATTTCGCAGCCTCTGGTGTGTTTGCTTCAACGCCGAGTGGTGTTTCGTACCAGCCTGTAAAGTAAGCGACAGGCTCTGCTACGCCCCAAAACATTAAGCCAATACCCATACCCGCAGCAAATAACATTGCAAGCCATGAAATACGAGAGTGAGTTGGGCGCGCTTCTTTACCACCAAGGCGGATGTTGCCGTATGGTGAAACAATTAACGCCAAGCAAAACAATACGAATAAGTTTGCTGACCACATAAAAAAGCCATCAAAATTATTAATAATGTCGTTTTTAATTCCATTCAGGGTTGTTTTTGCTGTTTCAGCATCTGACACAAGTGTTGCCACTAAAAATAGCGCAATTAAACCTGCACTAATGCCAAATACAGGGTTGTGCACATCAAAACCCCATTTTTGCACATTGTCCTGACCAACGGTGTAGTCGGTATTGTCGATACTGTACTTATCATGATGTTCGCTCATGAATACCTCTTGTTGTAGTTATATCTAGCAGAAAGCTAAACGGCCGGTTGGCACATCTCGGCTAACACTACTTATACGTATGAAACCGAAAAATAGTTTGTAGACGAACTAAATTTGTACCAAAGTTTAGTCTTTAGTGTAGGAGTTCGAAAAAAAATGTAAATGGTTTTGTCCCTAAACAGCCGAATAAATGCGGTTTTTTACGTTTTTTGTTGGAATTGTGAACAATTTGATGCAGTAGAGGATTAATTTGATGACAGTATTATTTCAAAACAAATTATTTCAGTTGAGAGGAAAGTGCTGCAAACACAGGGCTTGCAGCACAAAATTACTACTTTTTATAAGCGTCGTTATGAACGCCAGCAGCACGACCAGAAGGGTCAGCATTGTTTTGGAATGACTCATCCCAAGCAAGCGCTTCAGGTGTTGAACAAGCAACTGATTTGCCATGCGGAACACATTTTGCCGCTGCATCACCAGGGAAGTGCTCTTCAAAAATACTACGATAGAAATACGCTTCTTTAGAATCTGGCGTATTAATCGGGTATTTATATTTAGCGTTAGCAAGGTCTTGATCGCTTACTTGCTCGCTCACATACTCTTTTAAAGTATCAATCCAGTTATAGCCTACACCATCAGAGAATTGCTCTTTTTGACGCCATAACACTTCGTCTGGTAGATAGCCGTCAAACGCTTCACGAATAATGTGTTTTTCGATTTTACCGTCTTTACACATTTTCGCTTCAGGGTTGATACGCATTGCAACGTCTACAAATTCTTTATCTAAGAAAGGCACGCGTGCTTCTACACCCCAAGCAGCCATAGATTTATTAGCCCGTAAACAGTCAAACATATGTAGTTTAGACACTTTACGGTTTAGCTCTTCATGGAACTCTTGCGCATTAGGTGCTTTGTGGAAATAAAGGTAACCACCAAAAAGCTCATCAGCACCTTCGCCAGACAACACCATTTTTATACCCATGGCTTTAATTTGACGCGCCATTAAGTACATAGGAGTTGAGGCACGAATGGTTGTCACATCGTACGTTTCAATGTGATAAATCACTTCGCGAAGAGCATCAATACCTTCTTGAATAGTAAAGTGGATAGGGTGGTGAACCGTACCAATCATATCTGCAACTTTTTGTGCAGCTGCTAAGTCTGGTGAGCCCTCAAGACCAACTGAGAAAGAGTGCAGTTTTGGCCACCAAGCATCAGACTCGTCATTATCTTCGATACGTTTTGCGGCGAAACGTTGCGTGATAGCTGAAATAACCGATGAGTCTAAACCGCCTGATAATAGAACACCGTAAGGTACATCACACATTAGTTGACGTTTTACAGCTGCTTCTAAGCCTTCTTTAACATCGCTTGATTTAGCTTCGTTGTCTTTTACTGCGTCATAGCTTTGCCAATCGCGGCTGTAATACTTACGAAGTTGACCATCTTTGCTCCACAAGAAGTGACCCGGAGGAAACTCTTCAATGTGTTTACAAATTGGTGAAAGCGCTTTTAGTTCTGAAGCAACATAAAAATTACCATGCTCATCATGACCTGTGTAAAGCGGGATAATACCAATATGGTCACGACCTATTAGGTAGGCGTCTTGTTCTTCATCGTATAAACAAAAAGCGAAAATACCATTCAAGTCGTCTAAGAATTCAGGCCCTTTTTGTTTATATAAAGCTAAGATAACTTCACAGTCTGATTGAGTTTGAAACTTAAAGTCTGTTTCTAGATTTGCCGCAAGCTCTTTGTGGTTATAAATTTCACCATTTACAGCAAGGATATGTGTGCGCTCTGGATTATATAAAGGTTGAGCACCACTTGATACACCAACAATAGCAAGACGCTCGTGGACTAAAATAGCTTTATCAGATGAATATACGCCAGACCAGTCAGGTCCGCGGTGTCTTAAAAGTTTTGACATCTCAATTGCTTGACTTCGCAATTGGGCGGGATCAGATTTGATATCTAATACCCCAAATATTGAACACATAGTGACTCCTCATTCCAAATATGTGCGCAGTTAACAGAATTTATATAACTGCGAATGTTTGTTTTAACAGAAATAATTACCTAAGTCACACAGCTTTTTTAAATATTTGAGAATAAAATATGCACCAAGTGTTATTGCTTTGCACCAAAATGGGATGGCTGCCTAAGTTGTGAGCAATTTAAATACTTGATTTGAACAAATAGGCTGGTTTGAAGTGGTAAATAGCGCCATTAAAAGTGATGTTTTACGCACTGTTTTGGTGCGTTGCGTTAAGCAAACTAATTGTTCAATTTGTTAATTGAAGATGTATAGACAAGTGGGAGCCTTAAGAAAGCAAGTGGCAAGCCACTTGCTAATCAGATTAACTATTTGTTTTTGTATTTTAGCGCAATGGCTAATTGATTAAGGTGAGCTGTTAGCTTTTCTTTCGCCTTAAAAGCATCTGCTAGAGTAACAAACTTGAAATGTAAAAAATCACCTGGCTTTAATTGGGCAAAATGACGAAGATCAGCGTCGATCACAGTTCCTAGTAAAGGATAGCCACCGGTTGTTTGCGCATCATTCAATAATACAATTGGTTCACCATTTGGCGGTAACTGTATGCTGCCTGGTGCTACTGCCATCGATGGCAATGACACATCATACTCTAAGCTACACTCATCACTTAATAATCGTGTACCCATGCGGTTACTATTAGGTGATACATGCCATGAATGATTTATAAAATTAACTATGGTGTCTTTAGGCAAAACTGCAGCATGTGGGCCAGCATGTATGCGTATTTGGGTGCTTTTAGGTGGTAGCATTGCACCTAAACCGACTTTAGTGTTGTATTTTGGTATTACCTCAAAGCTGTCTCCAGATTTCAGTGCTTGTCCGGTTAGACCACCAAAACCAGCAGTTATATCTGTTGAGTAGGAATCTAATATAGGGTCAGGTAGCTGCCATTGTCCGCCTATAGCAAGGTAGCTTCTAAACCCATGACGTGCGGCATTTAGCTTTAACACATCACCTTTTTTAATGTAAAAACTCCAGCCTGGTTCAATCGCATTACCATTAACACTGGCTTTCATATCTGTTCCATGCAAGGCAATGTAGTAGTCGTTATCGAACTTAATTTCAGCAAGACCTAGTGTGATCTCAATGACTGGATTGTTGTCTGCGTTTCCAACTAATCGGTTTACTATGATCTGCGCATAAGGATCAATACAGCCAGATTGGCCAATTCCCAAATGACGAGCACCCACGCGGCCTTGATCTTGTATAGACATTTGCATGCCAGGTTTAACGATGGTGATCATTTTAACACCTCCTGAATAACAAACTCTAAGGTATCACCGGGTTTAACAGCACAGGGAGAGGTTGCATTAATATCGAATAATTTAAAGTCGGTGTGACCGATTATTTGCCAGCCACCGGGTGACGTTTCAGGATATACGCCTGTTTGCTCGCCACCAATAGCAACAGACCCTTTTGGCACTGAGATGCGCGGCTCGCTTCGACGTGGCGTATATAATTTAGGATCCAAGCCATCTAAGTAAGCAAAACCAGGTTGAAAACCTAAAAATAAAACAGGGTAGATTTTACTACTATGTAACTGCGCGACTTCGTCAACAGTTAAGTTGTGCTCTGCAGCTACATGAGCAATGTCAGGGCCATGTTGACCACCATATACGGTGGGTAGCTTGTGATGAGTTGATGCAAAATCTTTAGTCGAAGTCTCTTGCCACTGCTCAAGCAATAATGGCAGCCAACTTGCTAGCTTTTCAGACTCTTTTAGATACAGAGTTAAGTTGTTATTAGCTGGAACAACATCAACGAAATCTCCCGTCGATTGGCAAAATTGAGCCAGCGCCCAAATCTTTTTTTGTGTATTTAAGCCATGCTCAGCACTTTCATATGCATCGAAGAAGATACAATGCGTAGTGAGCGCCATAATCTTTGGTGTGCTTTTTGTCGTCATTGCAGGTCAATCTTATTATTATCCCTTGATACTATTTAGCATATAGGGTGAGTGCTAATGATGTAAATGAGTGTTTAATGTTAATTAGAAAAACTCATGATTGCCAAGCAGTTATAAAATCATTACAGCTGCTTGGCGTATTGCGATGTGTTATTACTTAGCGTTGTTTAAAAGCCAGTTTGATAACAAGCGAACACCATAACCAGTGCCACCTTCAGCTAACTCATCTTTAGCTTTGCTGTTAAGTGCATTACCAGCAATATCGATATGAACCCAACGGGTATCGCCAGCAAAGTTTTGTAAGAAACTTGCTGCTGTCGTTGCACCTGGACCATGCGAACCAATATTTTTAAGGTCTGCGATATCCGATTTTAGTGCATCTTCGTAACCTAGTGGTAAGCGCCATAAGTTCTCGTTAACCTGCTTTCCTGCAATTGTAAGTTGCTCAACAAGTTGGTCATCATCAGAGAAAACCGCTGCGTATTCATTACCTACAGCACCGATTTTTGAGCCAGTCAATGTAGCCACATCAATCATAATACTTGGTTTAAACTTGTCGCGGGCATACCACATTGCATCACTTAGCACTAAACGGCCTTCGGCATCTGTATTAACTATTTCAACGCTTAAACCTTCAGCTGTTCGAACAACATCACCAGGCGCTACAGAGAATTGTGATACCATATTTGCGGCCATACCCATTACAGCCACTACGTTGGTATCTGCTTTTGCAAGTGCCATTGCTTTAACGGTACCCAGTACTGCTGCTGCGCCTGCCATATCTGATTTCATGCGGGCAATCGAAGCACCTGTTTTAATACTATAACCACCAGAGTCGAAGGTAATGCCTTTACCAATCAATGCAATTGGGGTGTCTTTATTACCTTGGTAATGTGCAACAACTAAACGCGAACCTTCTTCACTGCCACGGCCAACAGCTTCTAACGCACCCATGCCTAATTTTTTAATTTGTTTTGGTTCTAAAACGGTAATTTTAACGCCTAATTTTTTTAACTCTTGTGCGGCTTTTGCAAAATCAGACGGCGTCATCTCAGTTGCAACTTCTGAAGTTAAGTCACGCGCTAAAAAGACACCTTGTTCAATGCTTTGTAGTAACTTATGGGTTTTGACCGCTTGGTCTAAATTTTCAACATCAACAGTATAGTTAACTACATGTGTATCTTTTTCTTTTTTGTATTGTTCAAAGCGGTGGTCACGTAAATTAGCACCATGTGCAAATTCAGCAGCGTATTTAGCATTGATTTCACTATCTTTAAGCTCTGAAAAATCAAGGCTCACAGTTGCTTGTTTTGCTGACTGTAATTTTGCATGAACATTACCACCAAGCTTTGCCATTTTAGCTGCATTAAGTTCAGCTTGCTCACCTAAGCCTACAAGCACAATACGTTGGTGTTCGCTGCCGTTTGGTGCAATAACTTCTAATGTTTTGCCATAGCCCGCTTTAAAGTCACTAAATTCGATAACTTTATTTAAGTGGTTTTGAGTTTCTGGTTTTAAGTAATTAAAGTTAGCAACTTGGCTATCTGTGTCTAAAAACAACACTAATGTGTTGTCTTTCGGTTGAATCGATTTTGCAAAAGTGAACTCTGCTGCATTAACTTGCGTAGCAAGTGTTATACCCAGAGCAAGAGCAGACAAACTGTGTGCAATTCTCATTTTTAATATCCCAATGTTAAAAAGCTGTGTTTTACCGTAAATAGGCTTAAGAGTTAAATTGTTAGCGGTGAACAGCCGTTTGCATGCGTTTAAGGTGAAATAATAAATAGGATTACTCGGTCTGCTCTATTACAGGCTTTTACGAGGAAATAAGTATGACAATTAAGTCGATATTACTGACATTATTCACTTGCAGTGCCATTTTCACCATGAATCATACAATAGCGCAAGAGATGCCAGACAACGCAACCGGACATATTGAAACAATTGTGCTTGGTTCTGGTTGCTTTTGGGGAGCCGAAAAACGATACGAAGCACTTGGTGGTGTTTTAGACGCGGTATCTGGTTATGCCGATGGGCATGGTTTTAAAGCAACCTATAGAAACATAACGCGTAGCGCACGTCGATTTGATGAAAATAACTACGCAGAAGTTGTTAAAGTGACTTACAACAGTAATCAGTTAACGACAGAAGAATTATTAAAATATTATTTTGAAAATCATGATCCAACTCAGTTAAATCGCCAAGGCAATGATATTGGCACTCAATACCGCTCAACAATTTTGGTAAGTAATAATGAGCAACTAGAAGTTGCGAATAAACTTAAAGATGAATACCAAAGCAAATTAACCGCAGCAGGCTACGGCAAGATTGTAACTGTGATAAAACCTCTCGATTCGTTTTATGCGGCAGAGGACTATCATCAAGATTATTTAAAGAAAAACCCTAATGGCTATTGTCCTGATCACTCAACAGGGGTTGTTTTTACGCCAGTAGAAAAACAGCAAGTTGATAACACGGCCTTATTAACCAATAAGCAAATAGTCGTGATAGATGCTAAAGGCTATTGCCCATACTGTGAAAAGTTTAAAAATGAGGTCGCAAATAATTATCAAGGCACAATTCCAATGACTTTTCGCCATGCAGATCAGCTTGATGGCTTAACGATTAAAACCCCAACATGGGCAACCCCCACGTTATTATTTATAGAAAATGGCGAAGAGGTATATGGCCGTCAAGGTTATGTGAGTAAAGATGAGTTTTATAAAGCGCTAGGGGCATTTAAATTAGGTGATAGTGAAGCATTTAGAGTTGCATTCCATGCTCGAACAGATAGCCCATTTTGTAAACAATACGATATCTTTAAAAACACACCGGATGGTATTTTTGTTGATAAGCTAAGTGGTGCGCCGCTTTTTGATACCCGAGATAGGTTTAATTCGGGAACCGGTTGGCTTTCATTTACTCACCCGGTAAAAGACAGTGTGACAATGCATGAAGACAACAGTTATGGCATGCAGCGCATTGAGCTTAAATCAAAAAGCTCAGGTATTCACTTAGGTCATTTGTTCCCTGGTGAAGGGCCAAGAGGTAAAGACAGGTACTGCATTAATGCAACAGTGCTTGATTTTGTGCCACGTGAACAAATTTAACGCAGATACAAAAAAACCAGCCATTATGGCTGGTTTTTCAGCATTAGAATCAGTCATTACCACAATTTTAATTCCTGTTTTGCGCGATTTAAATTAAATGATACATATTCATTATCATCGAGTCTTGAGGCTTCATAAAAGTCAGCAATTGCTGCCGTATCATTATTAGCCATAAATCGCGCGACACCTCGGTTACTTAATGCAAACGACGTTAATTCATTACGTTTAAATCGAGATGCTTTAATCTCTTTTAATAGGCTTATTGCTTCAGTACAGTCAGCTTCAGCTTTTTCAAACTGCTTTAGCTTTACACTTGCAACACAGCGATTAAAAGGCGCTATATATTGATTTGCTGAATCTTCAGCAGACGTTACTAAACCAGCATTGTAGTCACCTTGCATAATCGCAATGGATGAGGCTTCGTCATCCACTACCATTAGTTTAAAGTCGATATCATTTGCTAACACCCAATTCGAACTCATGCAAAGTGAGGTAATCAAGATGGTTTTGAGAGGTATGAACTTGAACATTGTTTATCTCCTTAATAATGTAAGTACATCACTTACTCTATTAATTTAGAAACAGTGTTACTGATTGACAAACGACAAAAATACACCCATTAGATGAAAAAAAATATCTTATTGGGTAGGTGGCTTGAGTGTATATTTTAGACAAAAAAAAGCCCAGTCAGAACACACAAGGACCGGGCTTACGACAACAATTTGGTTGGGCTAACTATTACAGCGCTAAGTTTTGCTTCGCGCGGTTTAAGTTATGATTTACCAGTTCATTTTTTGAGATTTGAACTGCTTCATAAAAGTCTGAGATTGCAGCTGTATCATTTTCTGACATGATGCGTGCAACACCGCGGTTACTTAACGCAAATGATGTTAATTCACGGCGTTTGTAACCTGGTACTTTACTTGTGTTTAGAAGTGAAATCGCTTGTGTACATAGGTTTTCAGCTTCTGAAAAATTCTTTTCTTTTACGCTTAATGCACAGCGGTTGAATGCAGTTTCATATTCATTGCTTACATTATCGTTTGTTTGAGCTTGCTCAATAACCATCAGTTTATAATCAGCTTGGTCGGCTACTGCCATCGCTGAGCAAGTTAATAAAGAGCTAAGTGCAATAGTGGTTACAAGTGTTTTTAACATGATAGTTTTCCTCTGAATAAGTTGGTGTTTCTTGCCAACGAGTGAACTTTAAAATATTCCTATAAGCTAAACAAACGATTAAATTAGAACTGATAGATGAAGAAATTTAATCTATAGAGTAATTACTCAGTTATCAGCAATTTAGTAGGGAAAATTAGAGAGGAGAGTGTCTGAAAATTACTTTCAAACACAATAAGCTTTGTTTTGTGAATGCTATTTATGTACTGATGTTATCAGTTTGGTTGAAAACACATACTCTAGATCAGCTAGTTATGATTGAAGCTATTTATTTAATGTAATATTCAAAACTAAAATATCTGCTGTATCAGTTTGTTCTTTGAGTAAGATAGTATTACCGCTTATAGCAGTTATTTGACTACATAAATCCGCACAAAACTTTTCAAAATCAATACTTAAATTTTGAACACCTAGTTCATAATCGTAAAAATTCATTGTCCTTGAGTCGTTTTCTTTGTATTGAAAATAGAAGCCATTTTTAATAGGGTAAATGCTTGAAATAAAATGCGTATTATCAAATAGATTGATACCAGAAGCAGTGATTACTTGGCCAATTGAAAAACTCAGTAATTCGTCGTTATCATTTAAAAAAATATCTTTATCTTTCAATTGCGTTTTTAATGACACTATTTCGTCAGTAACTAAATCAAATTTAACTATTTCATCATTGTGAGTGTTCTTATCAACAAACAAAATAGCATCTGACTGTTTATACCACCCGATTGGATACCCAATGATTCCATTTAACCATTCGATTGCGAACTGGTCTTCCTCTAGCTTAATAAGAAATGGTTTGTTATTAATACTGCTTGCGATAAGTGTTCCAGAGGGGTCCCATATTGGTTTTGATAAAGCATATTCTTGCTCAGTGTTAACGAACAATAATTGTTCTTCTTCAGTCTCAATATGTTTAATAAAAAGTTGTGGAAGTCCATTTTTCATTGACATGTAGGCGATGAGTTTTTCATCAGGTGAAAGTGCAGCTTCTTTATCAATGGTATTAGAGTTTACGATTTTTATAGGAGTAGAGAGTGAATCTAAAGCGCTAATCAAAATATCTTGATCAGACTTAGCCTCAATAAAATACAGTTTGTCCTTAACGATTTGTGGATAAATCAAAAAGTTATAGCTTTTAAAATTAAGAGTCGTTAATTGGCCGTTTAATTCAAGTTGTTTTAACTCACTGCCATTACTCAATAACAAAGAGTCACCATCGTTAAACCAAGTCATAAAGTGCCAGTTATGATCAATTTCACCGACTGATTCAAGGTTAAAACTCGATAAATTTAATAGTTTTACCTCCGAGATTGCATCTTCATTGAAGCCAATTATCGCTAATTGTTTCTGGTTAGGTGATAAAGCGAGCTTGTAGGGCTTGAAATCATCATTTGGTTGAAGAATTTCGTAAGAATGGCCAGTAATCAAGTTATGTCGATATAGGCTTACATTACGGCTGTGTTCGGAACTGTTTTGATTTGCTAAATAGAAAAGGTTTTCTTGTTCATCTATAAAAAACAAGCTGTTCCAGGTTATATCTGTACGAGAAAAGAGTTTTTCTTCACTGATCACGTTCGCTTCTGTATCTAGTTGCAGTCGATTGAATGAAATACTCCCTTCATCTTGAAACGAATATACAAGCGTATTTGTATCTGTATCCCATGCAAGGTAGGTAAACGCTTTTAAGTCTGTACATAATTCTTTATATGAATTTAATTGTAAATCTTTGATTAAAAGCCTTCGCTTATTAGGACGATTGGTATTTTGTATATAAGCCATAAAACGCCCATCAGGACTAACTTGTAGGTAACGCTCTTTTTCATTGCTTGCAGTAATAGGCTTAAGATCTTCTAAAGAAATGTGTTTATCTTCGTTAAGGAAATTGAAAAGGAAGATAATGATAAACAAAGCAGGGATAATTAAGAGTGCTAGTTTTGTATTTTTTATCTGATGTATTTTTGCTAATGGAGTGCTCGTTTTTTCATCAGGAAAACGTATTTCAGCCTCGAGACTATAGCCCCGCTTTGGGTGTGTTTTTATAATGTGCTTTTCTTCATCGGATAACGCTTGTCTTAACAAAGCAATATTTCTGCGAACTGAATTAGGACTGAAAATAGCATGTGGCCAAACATTAGCAAAAAGCATTTCGGCTGATAACACTTGATGTGGTTTTTGCGAAAATACTTCAAGAAGTGCCATCACCTTAGGCTCTACAACAACAACTTTACCATCTGTTTGAATTTCGCCAGTCTCAAAATTAACCAAAGAGTCATTAAGAAAAAATTGTTTTGATAATTTACTTTCACTCAAGTTGATAGTTATCCATTTGTTATTATTAGTTATTTTCAGCTTAATGTTTTCTTAAGCTTTTCTTAATCACTACTTCATCGCTTTTTGTTATTCGCAAAAGTAAAAGTATCGAAAGGCCAAGCGCCATATTATTCAATAAACAATAAAAGGAATGTAAAGTGAAGCGATATTTACTAATGCTCATATTTTTTATGTGTTTTATTAGCCATAAAGCACATGCAATGAAAGAGGTAGACTATAACAAATTGGCAAGTCAATTTATTACGGTTTTAAACACTAAAGATTTAGATGAGATCGAAAAATTTGTAGTAAAGAACTTCTCGCCAAATTCTCTTGCACGCTGGGAGGGTAAAGGTAAAGACCGTTATGTTGGGTATTCGATGAATGTTGCGCTTTTTCATGGAGAGTTGAGTGTTATTTCTACAGAACTTGATACGTCAACTAATCGCATCCGTCATATAAGTAAAGTTTATTCAAAGAATACAGATATGCAGCATCAAGTAGTGTTATTTTTTAATGATGACCAATTTCAAGCAATAACAGGGTGGTCTATTGAAGAAACTCCACAAAACCAAGGTTCAAAAGGCTCTTTAACTGAGTCACAATTTATTGAAGAGATCAAAATTTATACTGATAAACTGGCGCAAAGAGGTAGTTTCTCTGGCACGGTATTACTTGCTAAAAATAATGACATTTTGTTTAGCGCTGCATATGGCTTTGCTTCACGTCGCTATGATGTGAAAAATAACTTAGAAACGAAGTTTCAAATTGGCTCAATGAACAAAATGTTTACTAGCGTCGCTATCTTACAGCTAATAGAAGCTGGCAAAGTATCGCTTGATGATCCGCTCACTAAATTTATTGATAAAAGCATTTTGGGGAAAGGTGATTTTAGCAAAATTAAGATTCGACACTTATTAAGCCATACATCAGGGATTGGTATTATTTCTGGCTATGACGAGATACAAAATAAGGTGCGCTCTCTTAAAGATATCCAACATTTATACAGTTCAATTGACGCTACATTTGAACCCGGAACTGAATGGCGTTACAGCAATACGGGTATGGTTCTACTTGGTCAGGTGATTGAGAATGTAACTGGTGAAAATTACTATGATTACATAAATGAAAATGTATATAAAAAAGCTAACATGCAACAAAGCGGAAGTTATGACTTAGATGTGCCTGTCAAAAATACTGCCCGTAATTATTGGTTTTCTGTCGAAACTGGTCAAGTAACTGAAAATTTGATGTTTCAATCGGTAAAAGGGGGACCTGCAGGCGGAGGTTATTCAACTGTAGGCGATTTACACAAATTCGCCATGGCAATGCAAAATGCTCAACTAGTAAGTCGTGAACTCTCTAATAAAGCCTTATCAGCAAAACCTGAGCTAAATGCACCAAACTGGGGATATGGTTTCTCTGTGAGAAGTTCAGCAGGGAATACAACTGTTGGTCATAATGGGTCCCATTTAGGCATGACAGCAAGGTTAAATATGTATCAAGAAAAAGGCTATATTCTAGTTGTTTTGGGGAATTTTCAATCTTCAGCATGGCCTGTTGTGGCAAAAGTAGATCAACTCATAAAGCGTTTGTAAAAATTCATTAAAAAGAGGGGCGTATTAAAGCCCCTTATAAACAACCTGCAAATCTATTATTGTTAAATTTAATAACAATGTAATGGTTTTACGTTGTGGTAGTGTTTGTGTTAGTAGGCTATATCCTGTTAAAAAAGCGTTTTAATTATATATGTAGCAATCGGTTAGTAACTTTGTTAAAACTAATCCTCTTAAATAACAGGTGTTAACATCACAAAGGAATACTGGTGCAAGGATATAAAATCAGCACAGATAAAACTGACCTCGATTTTGAAGTGATTTACGGTTTTATTTCAAAAAGCTATTGGGCGTCAGGAATACCAAAACATACGCTAGAAAAAGCCATTGCAAACTCGTTTTGTTTTGGTGTTTATGATAGCCATGATTATCAAATAGGTTTTGCCCGCCTCATAACAGACAAAGCAACATTTCCTATCTTGCTGATGTATTCATAGTAGAGAGCCATCGAGGCAAAGGTTTGAGCAAGTGGCTTGTTGAGAGCATAGTCTCTCACCCAGAGCTTCAAGGCTTAAGGCGTATGGTATTGGCAACAAGAGATGCGCATGGTTTGTACGCGCAATATGGTTTTCTACCAATTGAAAATCCAGAGATGTTTATGCAAATTTGGAATCCAAATGTTTACCATGATCTAGAAAAGTAACAACAACTTAAAGGTTACATAAAAACAACTACACTTTGTTCGTTGTGAACTTAGCGCTGATTGCAGTGTAATCCTCAACAGACATTAGCAAATTTAAGGACAGAATTTTGAAAACAGGAATTTTATCTATCGGGTTATTATTTATATCAAATCTTGCTTTTGCAGATTGTAAAGTAGCGCTTGAAGAAAGGTTAAAAGACGATTTGAACCTTACATACCAGCAATTTGATCAGACATACGATGCTGGGTTCAGGTTATTAGAAAAATCAGGTTGCCATGCTGAAGCCGCTATTCTGATAAAACGTTTTATTTCTCATAATAATTCAAAAGAAAGCTCGTTAACGTGGCATTTGGCTCAAATGGAAGGCTTGGCGGGTGATTATCAACAAGCGGTTTTTCACGCTAAAAAAGTATTGGATCCGCACGAAGATTTAACTTCCTCAAAAATGTATTGGAATGACTTTGTGTTAGGGAACATTGCTTTTTGGAATAAAGACAAAGAAAAGCTAAAAAAACACATTGCAAATATAGAAAAAGGGCAAAGTTTTAAACCTAACCAGATAAACCTGAACTACCTGAATCAGTTACTCAAAAACTTTGATTTAAGTTACAAACAGGCATTGTCAGAGTAACCAACCACTTAGACATGATTTATCGAATCTTCAACATATTCGACTTTAACCTAACAAATAATTCTGACTATAATTATGCAAATATTCTCTAAATTTCTTTTACTCTCTAGCTTCATATTTGGTGTGCTGTCATTTAAGCCACTTGCAAAAGAGCAGTCAGCAGACTTCGAGGTAATTAACCTTGCCGATGACTTTTATTCTTTATATCAGTCAAACAAAACTCTGAACCAAGAAAAGAGAGCAGAGCAGTTTTCACAACATTTCAGTTCTCAATTTGCGGCATTTTATGGTGATAAAAATTTTTCTAAATCCATTGAGGGTTTCAGTGAAATAGAAGAAGTATATCTATCAAAAAATGAGCGTTTATCTAAAGATTTAAATGGCAGTATGGGGTCATTTATTATCACTTTCCCTGAATTTAAATCTGAAACACCCATTTACATACTTCACTCGCTTGGAAGATTCAATGGTGCAACACGTGATTTGAACGGTAAGTCTTACTTAATGTTTGGTGTAGATCTTATGGCCAAATACCATACTTGGAAAAATGATACGCCATTTTTTCATCATGAGTTATTTCATGTTTACCATGAAAAATTATTCCAATGTAAAGATGAGTTATGGTGCTCGATTTGGACAGAGGGTTTAGCTACTTACGTTTCACATCAGTTAAACCCGTCTTCGAATAATGATGAATTGATGCTAAACATACCTAACAATATGGTTGAAAACGTAAGCTCCAGACTGCTTTATTCTCTTACTGATCTTAAGAAAAAGTATTACTCTAGGAACCCTGATATATATTCTTCATTTTTTAATTTCAGTAATGATGAGACAAAGCTGCCATACCGAAGAGGTTATTACCTAGGGTATATTTTAGCTAAAGAAATTGGCAAAAATTACACCTTAGAAGAATTGGCGAAATTGGATAAAAATACCGTAGAGAAACTATTACTGAATGAGCTTGACTCATTAATAGAATCGCAAAAATAAAAACTAATGACACATAAACGACAAAACCCAGCCGAAGCTGGGTTTTGAGACAACACAATTCTGTGAGAACTTATTATAATGCTAAGTTCTTTTTAGCACGAGTTAAGTTGTGCTCTACTAACTCGTTACCTGAAATTTGTACTGCTTCGTAAAAGTCAGACAATGCAGCAGTGTCGTTTTCAGACATGATGCGAGCAACACCACGGTTACTTAACGTAAATGATGTTAATTCGCGACGTTTATAGCTAGGTACTTTACTTGTACTTAGTAAGCTGATTGCTTTTGAGCAAAGTGTTTCAGCTTCAGAGAATTTTTTCTCTTTAACACTTAAAGCACAGTCATTAAATGCTTGTTCGTATTGACGGTTTTCTGCAATATCAGCAGTGATAGATTGGTCAATTACCATCAATTTGTAGTCACTCTGATCAGCCACTGCCATAGCTGAACAAGTTAATAAAGAGCTAAGTGCAACGCGTTTCATAAGTGTACTAAACATAATCTTTTCCTCTATTTGAATCGGTATCAATCGCCGACAAATGAACTTTAATTGAACAGCGAAAATTCAACAAACGATAAAAAATGACCTAATAGATGAAGAAATTTAACCTATAGACTTTAGTCTAATTTAGTGAGTTAGTCTTAAAGCCGTAAGCCGTCTGATCTGACCCCGATAAAGTAGACACGGGGTTTAAATAGCTAAAGTTTACGCTAACGAACAATAAAGGGGCTGAGTATGCAAAACAAACAAATTGTTGTTTATTAATGACTGAATCGGTACTTTAAGGTGGTATGTATAGTTGATGACTTAATTTATTTAGAATAAGCGTATAACCATGAAACTGATATTTGCGTTGTTACTTTTAGGGCCTGTTATTGCCAATGCAGCTGAAGATAAAGTCGCTGTTTATCTTAATTTTGAGCAGGCTTATTTGAGCAACGATGTATCTTTGTTTACGCCATTATTAAGTAAAAACTATACGATTAGACAAACATTGCATATTCCAGGCATAGGGTCAGATACTTTACCAGTTACTAAAGCTCAGTTACTTCAGGGCATGAAGCAAAACCCAAAGCCTAGTTCATTGCCACGCTCAAAAGCTGAATCAGTTAAAATAGAAACAATTTCAAAACAGCAATTCTGTGCAAGTTCACAAACTTTAGATCAAGTCGTAGTAGCAGGTAAAAACTACGAAGAGAAGGAACTACGCAAAGCCTGTTTTAAACATGAAAATAACCGTTATGAAGCAATATCACATACTATCGATGTTTATTACCGAGAGCTTTAATAGACATAGTTATAGATTCAGAAATTTCCGTGTATGAAATAAACGTACTAACTGATATTAATTACGGATAAACCCTATAAATGAGATAAGGAAATAAATATGTACAAACAGTTAGGTTTAGTCGCAGGCGTATTTTTAGCATCAACAAGTTGCTTCGCAGCTGATAGCTTTCAAGTTGAAACATCTGTTTATAAAGCGAATGAGCTACTAGCATCGCCAGTAATGCTGGTGGAAGAAAAACAACCTGCGACCATCTCTATAGGTGAGGGGTTTAGTTATGAAGTTACAGTGATACCACAACAAAATAATACGGCAGCTGTAGAAACATCAATCACACTCGCTGGTAGCTATTTTACACCTTCTTTTATTGTGGAGTATGGTAAACAGGCGTCTTTTGAAATTGGTGAAAATAAAGTAAGTATTTTAGTAACCAAGTCTAAAAGCTAAATTAGCAATAAAAGACCCTCAATGAAGTTGAGGGTCGTGATCATTTGTTATTTTAGATGTTTAAAAGTATCAATCATCCATTTAATAAACAGCTCTAGCTGTGCATTTGTTTCGCTAGGATCATGTTGCACTAAGTAGTATTTGTCTTTGGTTTTTAATGGCATATCAGTGAAATTAAATAGCCATTGCTCATCAAACCAAGTCTGACTAATCGGTAAGGGGATTAGGGCAATACCCATACCCTGTTGCGCTGCACGTGCCACACCAAACATACTATCAACCTGAATAATTTGCTTTGGTGCGAAGTCTTCTACACCGGCATGTTCTGCCCATTGGTGCCAAGCCCAAGGACGCGCTTTGTGAAGTATAAGAGGTACTTCGTTTAAGGCCTGAAATGGGTTTTCTTGCCATGCTTGCCAGTTTTCTTTATTACATGCTGGTGTATACGATAGCGAAAACAGCTCATGTACAACGCCTTCATGCGGTTTAGACGAAGACAATACTATCGATAAATCACTTTGCTTAGTCAGCTCTTTACGCGTTTTTAAGGTATTAAGCTGTAAGTTAGTATTAGGGTGTTCACTAGTCCATTCACTTAGCTTCGGCATTAAAAGTTCACTGGCGAAAAATTCAGGCAGTGTGATGCTAATAGTCACATTCTCTTGTAATTGACTAAACTCGTTGATGGTTTTTTCAAGCGCTTTTATAAGCGGTGACACAGAGTCATAAAAATTCTTACCTGCAGCTGTCAGGCGAATTGAGCGGGTTTGACGTTCAAACAGTTCAATACCCAATTGTTCTTCTAATTGTTTGATCTGATGGCTTACGGCAGAAGGCGTAAGGTAAAGTTGGTTTGCCGCATCTTTAAAACTAAGAGTACGTGCAGCAAAACAAAATGAGCGTAAGCCACGAATAGGTGTTTGCATAGTTAATTTCAGTAAGTCTCGATAGCGCTTATTAGTTAACTAACTGCTAAGCAATTATTATCCCAAAATGTAAAAAGTAAGAGAGTAAAAAATAAATATAGCTAATCTTTGCATAAACGCATAAAAAACATTCGGTAATTGATTGTTTAATCTACTTTTATTGTGGATTGTGAATTTTACCATTTTTCTGAAACAGGTAACACCCTAAGCCTCAAAGACTTTCACCTCACAAAGTTAGGGCATTTTAAACCATTTGTGTGACAAATTGGTGCAAAAGTTCTGTAGCTAAGAGATAAAAAAAATCCCTCTTGCGAGGGATTTTGGGTAACTCAGCGCCATTGGCACTGGGAATGAGGTCGGTACATGGGATGTGAGTGGTTTAAAAAACCATCTCTGGAACATCACCTTCAACAAGCAATTTGCCTGCCGTTTTGCTAATAATTTCATCTACTGACACGCCCGGAGCGCGTTCAATTAGATGAAATGCGCCGTCTTTAACTTCTAGTACGGCCAAATCAGTTACGATTTTCTTTACACAGTTAACCCCAGTTAGCGGTAAAGTGCAACTTTCTAATAACTTAGAGTCACCATGCTTGCTTGCATGAGTCATCGTAACAATAATATTCTTCGCGCCAGCAACGAGGTCCATCGCGCCACCCATGCCTTTAATTAGCTTTTTTGGGATCATCCACGATGCGATGTTACCGTTCTGGTCAACTTCAAATGCACCTAATACTGTTAAGTCTACATGACCACCCCGTATCATGGCAAAACTATCTGCACTATTAAATATCGCCGCACCTGTAGCTGCTGTCACGGTTTCTTTACCCGCATTGATCATATCTGCATCAACTTGGTCTTTAGTTGGGTACGCCCCCATACCTAGTAGGCCATTCTCAGACTGTAGCATGACTTCAATGCCTTCTGGTACATAATTAGCTACTAGAGTAGGGATACCAATACCTAGGTTTACGTAATAGCCATCTTGTAGCTCTTGTGCAACACGCATTGCAACTTGTTCACGTGATAATGCCATTTTATTGCTCCTTAATCGCGAGTTGTTACACGTTCAATGCGTTTTTCAAAGTTACCTTTGATCACGCGATTAACATAAATACCTGGGGTATGAATTTGGCTTGGCTCAAGTTCACCTGGCTCAACAATCTCTTCTACTTCAGCAACGGTAATTTTACCTGCTGTTGCGGCCATCGGGTTGAAGTTCATTGCTGTGTGACGAAATACAAGGTTACCGTAGCGGTCGGCTTTCCATGCTTTAACAATGGCAAACTCACCCGTAATTGATTCTTCTAAGATATACGGGCGACCATCAAATTCTTTTACTTCTTTACCTTCGGCAACAGGAGTGCCGTAACCTGTAGCAGTATAAAACGCAGGAATACCCGCACCACCGGCACGCATCTTCTCAGCGAGTGTACCTTGCGGTGTTAGTACTACATCAATTTCGCCATCGAGTAGTTGTTTTTCGAAAAGGGCATTTTCACCCACATAAGAAGCGATGATTTTTTTAATTTGCTTATCGTGAAGTAAAACACCTAAACCAAAATCATCAACACCGCAGTTGTTCGAAACAACGGTTAGATTTTTAGTCTGTTTACGCTTAATTTCACTGATAAGTCCCTCAGGAATACCACACAAGCCAAAGCCACCAGCGATAATAGTATCGCCATCTTTTAAACCTTCCATTGCAGCTTCATAACTTGAAACCACTTTATCGAAACCGGCCATGAGCCTACTCCTTAATTATTCTGAGTGTTCTTTAGAGCAAGTGATACCTTGCTGACAGGTTGTTTATTTAATGCACTGCAAATAGCCCAACCAGCTTTAGCCAGTCTTTCTAAATCAATTCCATGCTCTATGCCAAGCCCTTGTAGTAAGTAAACTACATCTTCAGTGGCAACATTTCCTGACGCGCCTTTGGCATAAGGGCAACCACCAAGGCCTGCAACAGCACTGTCAACCGTTGCTATACCGCGGCTTAGGGCGGTGTAAATATTTGTGAGCGCTTGCCCGTAGGTGTCGTGAAAATGTACAGCGAGTTTTGATTTATCAATATGTTGCAAAAGTAAATCTAATAATTCATCGACTTTTTTCACCGTACCCACACCAATGGTGTCACCTAGGCTAATTTCGTAACAGCCAAGCTCAAGTAATCTTTGTGATACTTTTAATACATCATTGTAGTCGACATCACCTTGATATGGGCAACCCATAACGCAGCTCACATAACCTCTAACACGAATGTTATTCGCTTTGGCAAAAGCCATCACATCTTTAAAGCGATCAATACTTTCATCAATAGAGCAGTTAATGTTCTTTTGACAAAACGCTTCACTTGCCGCTGTAAAGATAGCAAATTCTTGAATGTCGACTTGTTTTGCTGCTTCTGCACCCCGTAAATTTGGGGTGAGGGCACTTAAGTTAACATTAGGCAAATTTAACGCGCTAATTACATCACTAGAGTCAGCCATTTGTGGCACCCATTTAGGTGACACAAATGCGCCTGCTTCAATATCTTTAAGGCCAGCATCTGCAAGGGCGTTGATAAGAGCGACTTTATCTTGAGTACTAACGGCTGCTTCATTTTGCAAACCGTCTCTGGCGCTAACTTCTACAATGCGAACAAAATCAGGGTACAGTGCCATTACGCCTCCGGCTCTTCAACAATCGCGAGCATATCACCGTGACTCACCAGTTCACCTTCAGCAAAGCAATAGCTCGTTAATACACCATCATGCGGGGCATTGAGTGTGTATTCCATTTTCATAGCTTCAATAATGACGACCGCATCACCTTTAGCAACCGTACTACCCACCTCAACCAAATGCTTAACAACAGTACCATTGAGTGGCGCAGCAAGTGGTAGTGCATCACTTTCGTGTTCACTAATATAGTGTTTATCAATCAGCTCTAGCACTGTTTGTTGAGCTTTGTACATCACTGTGATGTGAGAGTCTGTTTGATTAATATGAGCAACGACCTTTTCGCCATTAACGACTAAGTCCGCAAGGCCATTTTCAACGCTACCCGAAGTTGTATAGTCAACTCCATCTAGGTTGATTTTAAAGCCTTCTGAGGCCTTAACAGCATGAACGTTTAAATCAACAAACGGAATTGTTGTTTTAACGTCACTGTTTAGCATAAAGCCTGTTAATTGTTGCCATGGGCTGCTGCTTTCACCTTTTAATTGATGTGCATACGTATAGGCTGCCACAACGGTCGCAATAACAGACTGTTGCTCGTTTTTAGCAACAAGGCGCTCACCTTGGTCTTCAATAAAGTGCGTATCGGGTGCACCTGCTTGAAACGTAGGGTGGTTAGCAAGATTATGTAAGAAATTAACGTTACAGCTAAAACCTGCTAGATGGAACTGCTCTAGTGCTTTTGATAAGCGCCCAAGCGCTGCCTCACGGTTATCGTCATGAACAATTAGCTTAGCAATCATAGGGTCGTAGAATGGGCTGATTTCATCACCCACTGCAATCCCTGTATCTATACGTAAAAATTCAGATTCGTTCGGTGTAAATAGAGCATCAATGTGGCCAGAACACGGAATAAAGTCATTACTTGGATCTTCAGCATAAATACGCGCTTCAAAGCTGTGACCTTGCAGTTGAATATCTGCTTGGCTAAGTGGTAATGCTTCACCTGCCGCAATGTTGATTTGCCAATTCACCAAATCAACACCAGTAACCATTTCTGTTACTGGGTGCTCTACTTGTAAACGGGTGTTCATTTCCATGAAGAAGAATTCATCACCGCAAAGTAAAAACTCAACCGTACCTGCACCGCGATAGTTAATCGCTTGGGCACAACGTACCGCAGCTTCACCCATTTCTTTACGAAGTGCATCAGATAAACCCGGAGCTGGGGCTTCTTCAATTACTTTTTGGTGACGACGCTGTAAAGAGCAGTCACGGTCGCCTAAGTACACACAGTTACCATGGCTATCTGCAAAAACTTGTACTTCAACATGGCGAGGTTTGGTGACATAGCGCTCTAACAGTACTAAATCGTTACCAAAACCAGCTTTTGCTTCACGTTTTGCACCTTCAAGAGCACTGATAAAGTCTTTTGCGTGTTCAACAACTCGCATACCTTTACCACCGCCACCAAAGGCAGCTTTAATAAGTACGGGATAACCAATTTTTTCAGCTTCAGCTTGTAAGAACTCAGTATCTTGATTATCACCATAATAACCAGGTACCAAAGGTACATTCGCTTGGTGCATAATTTCTTTAGCGCGGGTTTTTGAGCCCATGGCTTCAATGCTAGATGCTGGTGGGCCAATAAAGGCAATATCATTTTTCTCACACGCAAGCGCAAAGTCAGAGTTCTCAGATAAAAAGCCATAACCCGGGTGAATACAATCAACACCTGCTTGTTTTGCAACATCGATGATTTTGTCTGCCACTAAGTACGAATCTTTACTTGGTGCAGGACCAATATGGTACGCCTCATCAGCAAGCTTTACGTGCTGGGCATGTTTATCAGCATCTGAATACACTGCAACCGTTGTTAAGCCCATTTGTTTTGCTGTACGCATAACTCGGCAGGCAATTTCACCACGGTTGGCAACGAGAATTTTTTTCAATGATTTTGTTGTCATAATGGTTCCTATTTCTGCCAGTTAGGGGCACGTTTTTCAAAAAAAGCAGTTAGGCCTTCTTGGCCTTCTTCAGATACACGAATGCGAGCAATGCGTTCTGCGGTTAACTCAATAAGTGCATCATCAATTACATTGCCAGCCACATCATTTATAAGCTGCTTTGCTGCTTTAACTGCAATAGGGCCATTGTTGACAAGGTTTTGTAAATGTTTGTCGAGCGCTGTTTGCAAATCGCCGGTGATCTGGTGAATTAAACCCAGTTGCTTGGCTGTATGAGCGTCGAATATCTCAGCCGTTAAAAAGTAACGACGTGCAGCGCGTTCACCAATAGCTTTAATGACATAAGGGCTGATAACCGCAGGAATAAGACCCAGCTTTACTTCACTTAAGCAAAATTGCGCATCGTCTTGGCAAATCGCGATATCACAACAGGCAATCAAGCCTAACGCACCGCCAAATGCAGCACCTTGTACGGCACAAATTGTAGGGTGAGGGCTTATAGCAAGGACTTTCATAAGCTTTGCCAGCTGCATTGAATCCGCTAAGTTTTCAGCAAAGTCATTGCCAGCCATCGACTTCATCCAATTTAAATCAGCACCTGCAGAGAAGTGCTTACCTTCGGTTTTTAAAACCAGTGCGCGCACATCGCAACTGTTTGCGTGTTCAATTAAACGGATCAGCTCACTAATGACTTCTTCGTTAAATGCATTGTGTTTTTCAGGGCGACTTAGTACCAGCACAGCCACATTTGATTTTGTTATTTCGAGTGTTACTGACATAAGGCCTCCATTACATTCTAAATACGCCGAACTGCGAATCGCGCTCTGGTGCATTTTTAGCTGCACTTAAGGCAAGCCCCAATACATTGCGGGTATCAGCAGGATCGATAATGCCATCATCCCAAAGGCGGGCACTGGCGTAATATGGATGACCTTGTTTTTCGTATTGCTCGATAATTGGCTTTTTAAACTCACTGACTTGCTCATCAGTCATGCTTTCGCCTTTACGGGCTAAACCGTCTTGTTTAACTTGTGCAAGAACGCCAGCTGCTTGTTCACCACCCATTACAGAGATACGGGCGTTTGGCCACATCCACATCATGGTTGGTTCAAATGCACGACCACACATACCGTAGTTACCTGCACCATACGAGCCACCAATTAATACGGTGAATTTTGGTACATCAGCACATGACACGGCAGTTACCATTTTCGCACCATGCTTGGCGATGCCTTCGGCTTCGTATTTTTTACCAACCATAAAGCCAGTAATATTTTGTAAAAACACCAAAGGAATTTTGCGTTGCGCACATAGTTGAATAAAGTGCGCGCCTTTTTGCGCCGATTCACTAAATAAAATGCCGTTGTTGGCAACAATACCGACAGGGTGACCAAATATTTTTGCAAAGCCGGTTACTAATGTTTCGCCAAAGTAGCGTTTAAATTCATCA